>CAIWAO010000077.1 GCA_903910745.1 uncultured Burkholderiales bacterium | reverse complement strand
GAGATGGTGATGCCGGGGGATAACGTGACGATTACAGTCAAGTTGATCAATCCGATTGCGATGGAAGAGGGCCTTAGATTTGCGATCCGTGAGGGTGGTAAAACTGTGGGTGCTGGCGTTGTTGCAAAAATATTGGCTTAAGGATTACAACCATGTCAACAAAACAAAAAATCCGTATTAGACTAAAAGCATTTGATTACAAACTGATTGACCAATCAGCAGCTGAGATTGTAGATACTGCTAAAAGGACAGGCGCGATTGTTAAAGGGCCAGTGCCATTGCCAACACGCATGAAGCGTTTTGATATTTTGCGCTCACCACACGTTAACAAATCTAGCCGTGACCAATTTGAGATTCGTACGCACCAAAGATTGATGGATATCGTCGATCCTACAGATAAAACTGTTGATGCATTGATGAAACTTGATTTGCCAGCGGGTGTGGATGTAGAAATTAAGTTGCAATAAGGCAACTATAGGTAAGGTAAGGAGTGCAAAATTGCACTCCTTATTTTTTTGTGCTAGAATATAAGGCTCTACAAAAAATTGTAGAGATCGATTAACCGCCTTTCACATAAAAAACACGTTTGCCAATTGTAGTGAGCGTGGTGCAAGGAACTGGAGAAAAAAATGAGTCAAAGCAACCGTTTGGGGTTGCTGGGCCGCAAGGTTGGCATGATGCGCCTGTTTACAGATGAGGGGGACACAGTTCCTGTCACTGTAGTGGATGTATCTAATAACCGCGTTACCCAGGTAAAAACCCAAGAGAATGATGGTTACGTAGCCTTGCAGGTTACGTTTGGTCAACGTCGCGCATCGCGCGTAACTAAGGCCCAAGCTGGACACCTTGCTAAAGCGGGTGTTGAGGCTGGACAGATTACCCAAGAATTTAGAGTTACAACTGACACTGCAGAAAAGTATCAGGCTGGCGTAGCTGTGCCTGTTACTGCTATATTTGAAGTGGGTCAAAAAGTAGACGTACAGGGTACCTCTATTGGTAAGGGATTCACTGGAACTATTAAGCGTCACAACTTTAGTTCACAGCGTGCTTCTCACGGTAACAGTAGGTCTCACAATGTTCCTGGGTCCATATCAATGGCCCAAGATCCCGGTCGCGTTTTTCCGGGCAAAAAAATGTCTGGGCATTTGGGCGACGTCACGGTGACTACTCAAAACTTGGATGTGATTCGTATTGACGAAGCGCGTCAGTTGTTAATGATTAGAGGTGCTGTGCCGGGAGCTTCCGGTGGATACGTGACCATTCGTCATGCAATCAAAGCCGGCCCAAAATCAGTAGCTAAGGGGGCAAACTAATGCAATTAGAACTCCTAAACGAACAAGGTCAAGCATCATCAAAGTATGACGCACCTGAGACTGTTTTTGGTCGCGATTACAACGAAGATTTGGTACACCAAATCGTGGTTGCATTCCAGGCTAATGCGCGTCAAGGCACTAGAGCCCAAAAAGACCGTCAACAAGTTAAACACTCTACTAAAAAGCCATTCCGCCAAAAGGGTACGGGACGTGCTCGTGCTGGTATGACATCTTCTCCATTGTGGAGAGGGGGAGGTCGTATATTTCCCAATATGCCTGAAGAAAACTTCACGCAGAAAATTAATAAAAAGATGTACCGCGCAGGCATGGCTTCAATTTTCTCTCAATTGGCTAGAGAGGGAAGGCTTGCTGTGGTAGACGCATTAAAAGTAGATTCACCTAAGACAAAGCTTTTGGCTGCAAAGTTTAAAGCTATGAATCTTGAATCGGTAATGGTGATATCGGATGAAGTTGATGACAATTTGTATCTTGCATCAAGGAATCTTGCGAATGTTTTAGTGGTTGAAGCGCGTTACGCTGACCCATTGTCATTGGTTCACTATAAGAAAGTTTTAGTGACCAAAGGCGCTATGGACAAGCTCAAGGAGATGTTCGCATGAGTCATGGTCATAACACACACGGAACTGTATACGACGAAGGTCGTTTAATGCAAGTTTTAGTCGCACCCATAGTTTCTGAAAAGGCAACTATGGTTGCTGAGAAAAACAATACAGTTACTTTCAAAGTTTTGCAAGACGCAACAAAGCCTGAAATCAAAGCAGCTGTTGAGCTTATGTTCAAAGTTGAAGTTAAGGGCGTATCTGTTGTTTCTATCAAAGGTAAATCAAAGCGTTTTGGCCGTTCAATGGGGCGTCGTGACAATATCCGTAAGGCTTATGTCACGCTCAAGCCAGGTCAAGAGCTTAACCTTTCTGGGGAGTCTGCTTAATCATGGCTGTAATTAAGATGAAACCAACTTCACCCGGCCAGCGAGCTGTGGTGAAAGTAACTAGGGACCATTTGTACAAAGGTCCTGGATTTGCACCGTTATTAGAGCCTCAGTTTCAAAAAGCTGGACGCAATAACAATGGGCACATTACAACACGACATAAAGGTGGTGGCCATAAGCATCATTACCGCGTTGTAGATTTTGTTCGTTCAAAGGACGGAATTCCTGCAAAGGTCGAGCGTGTCGAATACGATCCTAATCGAACAGCGCATATCGCTTTGGTATGTTATGCAGATGGTGAGCGTCGCTACATCATTGCTCCTAGAGGTTTGGAAGTTGGTGCAACGATTCTTAGCGGATCTGAGGCGCCGATTCGTGCGGGAAACACATTACCTATTCGCAATATACCAGTTGGATCTACTATTCATTGCATAGAGATTAAGCCGGGTAAGGGTGCTCAAATCGCAAGATCAGCTGGTACATCAGCAACATTGCTTGCTCGTGAGGGAACATACGCACAGGTCCGTATGCGCTCAGGCGAAGTCAGAAAAATCCACATTGAATGCCGCGCCACAATTGGCGAGGTTGCAAATGAAGAGCACAGTCTACGTCAGTTGGGTAAAGCTGGTGTCAAACGTTGGATGGGTATTCGTCCTACAGTTCGCGGAGTTGCCATGAACCCAGTAGACCATCCACACGGTGGTGGTGAGGGTAAGACAGGTGAAGGTCGTGCTCCAGTCGATCCATGGGGTAACCTAACTAAGGGTTACAGAACTCGTAACAACAAGCGGACGCAAGTCATGATTGTTTCGCGTCGTAAGAAATAAGGGAATAGCAAATGACACGTTCGCTTAAAAAAGGTCCATTCGTGGATCATCATTTGATGAGCAAGGTAGATAAAGCCATTGCCATCAAGGATAAAAAACCAATCAAGACATGGTCACGTCGTTCGATGATCCTGCCTGAGTTTATAGGGTTAACGATTGCGGTCCACAACGGAAAGCAACACGTACCTGTTTATATAACCGACCAAATGGTAGGGCATAAACTTGGCGAATTCGCCTTGACACGCACTTTCAAAGGTCACCCTGCGGACAAGAAAGTCCAGAAAAAGTAAGGAGTGGTTATGCAAACACGCGCAGTCCTCAAAGGTGTCCGTTTATCGGTTGACAAAGGCCGGTTAGTGGCAGATCTGATCAGAGGCAAAAAAGTAGATCAGGCATTAAATATATTGAACTTTACGCAAAAGAAGGCGGCGGGCATTGTTAAAAAAGTGCTCGAGTCGGCGATTGCTAATGCAGAACACAACGATGGCGCTGACATCGATGAATTGATGGTTAAAACCATTTACGTTGAGCAAGGTCCTTCGCTCAAGCGCTTTACAGCGCGTGCCAAAGGTCGTGGCAATCAAATCGTTAAGCCCACGTGCCATGTGTACGTGACGGTTGGCAACTGAAAGGTACACAATAATGGGACAAAAAATCCACCCAACCGGTTTTAGACTTTCAGTTAGTCGTAACTGGTCTAGCCGTTGGTATGCAAATAACAGCGATTTCGCTGGAATGCTTCAAGAGGATATCAAGGTACGTGAGTATTTGAAAGCAAAACTTAAAAATGCTGCTGTATCAAGAATTCTGATTGAGCGTCCTGCAAAAAATGCCCGTATAACTATATTCTCTGCTCGTCCAGGCGTGGTGATCGGTAAAAAAGGCGAAGATATCGAGTTGCTTAAGAAGGAACTCGCACTTCGTTTAGGTGTACCAGTTGCCGTGAACATCGAAGAAGTTCGCAAGCCAGAGATTGATGCTCAGTTGATTGCTGATAGTATTACTCAACAGTTAGAAAAGCGTATCATGTTCCGCCGTGCAATGAAGCGAGCAATGCAAAATGCAATGCGCTTGGGTGCACAAGGTATCAAGATCATGTCATCAGGCAGATTGAACGGTATTGAGATTGCTAGAACTGAATGGTATCGTGAAGGTCGGGTACCTCTTCACACACTCAGGGCAGATATCGACTACGGTTTCTCTGAAGCTAAAACCACCTACGGCGTTATTGGCGTCAAAGTGTGGGTTTACAAAGGTGACACTTTGGGTCGCAATGATGCACCAGTTGTTGCTGAGCCACGGGCTGACGAAGAGCGTCGTCCTCGCGGTAATCGCCGTCCTGATAATCGTCCCGCAAGTGACCGCCCTGCCCGAACCGGCGGACGTCGACCTGCAGGAACAAATGCCGCACCTGAAGATGGTAGTGATAAACCACTCGAAGCTACAGATGCCCCTAAAACCACCGTCAAGCGCGTAAGAAAAGTTAGCGCGCCCGCTTCCACTGGCACGGCTGCGGACGGCCAAGGAGAATAACCATGCTGCAACCGGCAAGGCGTAAATATAGAAAAGAACAAAAGGGTCGCAACACTGGTGTTGCAACTCGCGGCAATTCTGTTGCCTTTGGGGACTTCGGACTCAAATCAACAGATCGCGGACGTTTAACGGCCCGTCAAATTGAATCTGCACGTCGTGCAATTTCAAGACACATCAAACGTGGTGGTCGTATTTGGATTCGTATATTCCCAGATAAACCAATCTCGCAAAAGCCTGCTGAAGTCCGTATGGGTAACGGTAAAGGAAATCCAGAGTACTACGTAGCTGAGATCCAGCCAGGTAAGGTCCTCTATGAAGTCGTGGGTGTTCCAGAAGAGTTGGCGCGCCAAGCTTTCCGCTTAGCTGCGGCAAAATTACCACTGCGTACCACATTTGTGACTCGTATGCTTGGTCAATAATTCGGGAGAAATTAAAAATGAAATCAACTGAATTAAGAGCCAAAGACAACACAGCGTTAACTGAGGAAGTGAAATCCCTTCAAAAGGCGCATTTCAATTTGCGCATGCAAAAGGCAACTCAGCAACTCAATAACACTTCACAGCTTCGTGTGACTCGTCGGAGCATTGCACGTGCTAAAACTATTCTCGCTGAAAAGCTTGCAACAACTAAGGAGTGACCATGACGGAAGCCAAAAAATCCCTCAATCGCACCTTGATTGGCAAGGTAGTAAGCGATAAGCGTGAAAAAACCGTAACTGTTCTTGTTGAGCGTCGTGTTAAACACGCGCTTTATGGAAAGATTGTTGCGAAATCCAGCAAATACCATGCTCATGATGAGAAGAGTGAGTTTCATATGGGTGACGTGATTGAAATCACAGAAAGTCGTCCAATTTCTAAAACCAAAAACTGGGTAGCTACTCGTTTAGTTGAAAAAGCAGTATTGGTTTAAGACCTTTGCGTCTCGATTGGCGTAAATACGAAAAACGGCTCATAATGCACATGCGTTATGGGCCGTTATCAATTTGGCATGCAAACTAATGAGTTTAAATTTAAATTTTAAAATACAAGGAGAAAGCGATGATTAAAGTTGGAGATACTATTCCACACACAACATTGATGGAGTATTCTGATGTAGAAGAAGGTGGCTGCAGTATTGGGCCTAATGCGGTGGATGTTGCCAAAACAGTCGCTGGTAAAACTATCGTCATTTTTGCATTACCTGGTGCGTTCACACCAACATGTTCAGCTAAACATGTGCCTGGCTATGTTGAAAAATTCGCTGAATTTAAATCTGCTGGCGTTGATGAAATTTGGTGTGTCAGCGTTAACGACGCTTTTGTTATGGGCGCTTGGGCTAGAGAGCAAAAGAGTGTTGGTAAGGTTAGGCTCCTCGCGGACGGGAGCGCCGACTTCACTAAAGCAACGGGCTTAACGTTTGATTTGACAGCACGCGGGATGGGACTGAGAAGCAATAGATATTCAATGCTCGTGAAAGACGGTAAGGTAGTAACTTTAAATGTTGAAGAACTTGGAAAATTCGAAGTAAGTGACGCTTCAACAATGTTGTCACAAATTAAACATTGAGTATCAATAGGCTGTTACTAAGCAAAGCCTATAACTAAAGCAACCAATAAGGTACTTATAATTAACAAGATAAGTGCCAAAAGACGAAGTTTCAAGTTATCTTGTGAATGGCCTCCTAAGATGGGGGCCTTCAATTTTTTGAACCCATGGAGCATTGGATAAATTAAATCAACGCCCTTGAGTTGGTAGTAAAAAACTGCGCATACATGTAAACTGATCAAGATAATAATAAGGTAGAACCCAACCTCGCCGTGGTACCAAGTCATCCAATCTACGACGGCATTACTTACATGTTTGGTATAGGGTCCAGCAAAGGAGATATCGTCATTGCTCATCAGGCCAGATATGATTTGCAACGAAATAAATGCAAGCATAGCAAGGATAGATAGGGAGCCCAGTTTTGTGTGACCTATGTGCACGTGATCAGGATTATCCAGGGAGCTTAAAACATTTCGCTCTGACATATTAGGTTGAGTTGAGAAAAACTCATTAAATCTAGACCATCGACTGCCAAAAAATCCCCAAAACAACCGGAAAATAATCAAACTTAGAGTTGAGTAACCAAGATAAGCGTGAAGCTCCAGCCATTCATCTCCGACAATACCAGTGACGTATTGAGATGCAATGAGAAGAGCCAAAAGCCAATGAAATAAGCGTGTGGGAAGATCCCATACCATCACGGTTTTTGTAAAATTAGTCATATCAACCTATGAGTAAGCAAATAGTGGAATAGTGGAATAGTAATATGGGTGTAATGAAAAAAACATTTAAAGGTGTATTATTTAACACCTCAATCGTAATTATTTTATAGGGGGTGTGTATGAGGTACTTTAAAATTTTTAATGTCATATTTTTGATACTGTTAACAGCATCATTCACTGTAAATGCGCAGCAATTTACTAAAGCTGAGGACGCTATCAAATACAGAAAAAATGCGCTTTACGTTATGGATGTTCAATACAACCAACTTAAAGCAATGGCGCAAGGTAAGTCAACTTATGATGCCAAAAGTGCAATGGACACTGCAACTGTGGTTGAGGTGCTCGCCAAGTTGCCATGGGCAGGTTTTGGGGAAGGAACAGATAAAGGGGAGACGAAGGCCAAGCCTGAGATTTGGTCAGAGCCCGGTAAATTCAAGGAAGCCCAAGAAAAATTTATTGCTGAGGCATCTAAATTAGCAACAGCGGCTAAAACTGGCAAATTAGAAGATTTAAAAGTTGCCGTGAGTGCCACTAATGAAACGTGTAAGAACTGCCATAGCAATTTCAAGTCAAAATAATACTGAGGGGTTTTGAATCACTCCGCAGTGGTTTACAAAACTTTAGACTCTTTAAGTGATTGAATTTCTTGGTCGCTTAAATGGAGTAACTCTTTCAATACCTGATGCGTATGCTCACCGAGCATTGGTGGTGGATTTCTTTTTTGTACTGGTGTTTTAGAGAACTTTATAGGATTTGAGACAAGTTCAATTCCTTTCTTAAGCGGGTGATCCCAAGACTGGACCATATCGCGGTGGCGCACTTGGGGATCAGAAAAAACTTCAGCAAAATTATTAATAGCTCCACAAGGCACTTTTGCTGACTCTAGGGCAGTGAGCCAAGTTTTTTTGGTTCTTGTTTTAAGGCATGCTTCAAGCTCTGGTACCAAGGCCGCTCTATTTTTAACACGGTCTTGGTTCAAGATATATTTTGGATCTTTGTGCCAATCACGATTTGCAACCTCGCAGAATTTAGCAAACTGACGATCATTACCTACGGCTAATATAATGAAGTCTCGCTCCCCTGAGGGGGTATTTGCAACCTCAAACACTTGATAGGGAACAATATTTTGATGTGCATTTCCCATGCGTCCGGGAATGTTTCCACTAAATTGACCATCAATTAAGTAATTAGCACCTAAATTAGCAAGCATAGCTACTTGAGTATCAAGGAGTGCCATATCAATATGCTGACCCTCCCCTGTTGTGTTCACATGGCGTAAAGCAGCCAAGATGGCAACAGATGCATACATGCCAGTAAAGAGATCTGCAACGGCGACACCGACTTTTTGGGGTCCTCCGCCAATATTGTCTCGTTCTCCAGTAATACTCATGAGTCCGCCAATACCTTGAACAGCGTAATCATATCCAGCCCTGTCTTTGTAAGGCCCCGTTTGTCCAAAACCAGTGATGCTGCAATAAACAAGTTTTGGATGAATGATTTTTAATGACTCATAATCCAGTCCATAACGTTTCATATCCCCTACTTTGAAATTTTCAATAAAAACATCACACTCAAGGACAAGTTGCTTTAATAATGCTTGACCCTCAGGGTTTGCGATATCGCAGGTAATGGATCTTTTATTCCTATTTGTGCCAAGATAGTATGCGGCCTCTTTAGTCAACTCATTTTCATTGTCTTTTAAAAAAGGAGGACCCCAACCACGGGTATCATCTCCGCATTCTGGGCGTTCTACTTTGATTACGTCTGCGCCTAGATCGGCTAAGGTTTGTGTACACCAAGGGCCGGCTAATACACGGGATAAGTCTAAAACACGAATACCATCAAGAGAGTTCATAACTAGCTACGCTTAGAGGATTAGAAAATCAAGGGATCAAGTTTAAAGGATATTTAGCAAAAAAATACAACCTTAAAATGGGTGGAATTTAGGGGATTGTTACTCAAGCAGAAGCCAATAAAAAATCATGTTACAAAACCGTATGTGCAAGTTTATATTTTCAATCATTATTTCACCATTGTCCTTAGCTATATTGGGTTGTTCTCAGGGTATGAATTGGCGGGAAATTAATATTAAAGATACGGGATTGCAGGTTTGGCTTCCCTGCAAACCAAATGAGGCAACCAGACAAGTACCACTGAGCGAGAACTCAAAGGATGGAAGCGTAGAGGTAACAATGATTGGATGTGAGAAGGATAATCAACAGTTTACAGTTTCATATCTAAGTGTTCCTCAAAACAAGCCCGTTGCTGGAGCAAAGGCAAGTGGCGAGGGAGTAAATGAAACCTGGATTCAACTTTTTAAAGGTGCAAGCTTACAAGCGCTTGGATTTCAAGAAGAGCCGAAATTTGTTGAATGGAGTAACATCAAGGCAGTTTTAAGTCCGAAGGCGCAATATTTAAAAGTGAGCGGTCAGCGGGGGATGGACGCAGAGATAATTTGGTTTGGATATGCAAATAATTTATATCAAGTTGCATATTACAGGCCTAATAAGTCAAAAGAAGATAAAGAGACAGTAAATACATATTTCTCATCCATCAAAATAAATACAAATGAATAATCAGTTACTGGATACAAGAAAAGCTATTTTGGTATTTTCTGCCTTTGGGATTGCCTACTTTGTATCCACATTGGTTCGTGCAGTTACGGCAACTCTCTCCCCTGCCCTGTCTCTTGAGTTGAATCTACAAGCCCATGAATTAGGATTACTTGCGGGTGGATTTTCTCTCGGATTCGCTTTAGTGCAAATACCGATGGGGGGATGGTTAGATCGGTTTGGCCCTAAAAAAGTGTCAATGTTTTTAATGATGTTTGCTTTCTTAGGTTGTGTTGGTTTTGCATTAGCTAGAAACTTCTATGAGTTATGGGCGGCTCGGATTTTGACGGGAGTTGGTGTTAGCGCCTGTTTGATGGCGCCCCTAACGGGTGGGCGCAGGTGGCTCGCGCCCGCCACTCAAATGAGAGCAAACTCTTGGTTATTGATGACTGGGTCTTTGGGCATGTTGATGTCTACTCTCCCCGTTCAGTGGGTACTCCCTTATCTAGGCTGGCGATTTGTGTTTTTATGTTTGAGTGTTATTTTGGTGTTTTCGCTAGTCATGATTAACATATATGTTCCGCCGTGGGAAGTGCAACAGGAGACGCCAGACGGCGGGGCTAAAAAATTGGATTTTTGGGCCTCCTATTTACTAGTCGTTAAGAATCCATACTTTAGAAAAGTTGTACCAGTTGGTTTTTTTGGCTATGGAAGTTTGCTTGCAATACAAACCTTGTGGGCGGGGCCATGGTTGGTGCAGATTGACAAATTTACGCCTATGGAGGCGGCTCGTGGTTTGTTTTTTATCAATCTAGCGATGCTTTTTTGTTTTGGTGCTTGGGGCTGGGCCATGCCTTTTCTAGAGCGCAGGGGATTTAGTGTGACAAGGCTCATGAAGATGATTTACCCCTTTAGTTTGATATCCCTACTCTGGCTCACTCAATCTGCTCAGGGTCAAGGGGTTGGTATTTTGATTTTGTTTTGTTTAACCAGCTCTGTTATTGCCATGATTCAGCCAACCGTTGGCCTTTCTTTTGACAGGGAGCTTGCGGGTAAAGCGCTTTGCTCGTTTAACCTAGTGATTTTTTTGGGAATTTTTGTTGTTCAGTGGGGATTGGGTTTATTGATAGATTGGGGTTCTAGCATAGGTTTAAGTATAGATGGGAGTTATAGATTGGCTTTTATCATTGATCTTTGTTGTTGTGCAGTATCGTATGCGTATTTTTTGCTTCCAAAGGGAGATAATTTAAAGCCAGAATTTAAAGAGTCGCACGCAAAGTAAGTGCTTCTCAAAACTTTTATATACTAAAGCAATGAACATACGCATTATTATGGTGGCGCATGCGCCTTTGGCACATGCCCTAAGAGCTTGTGCATTGCATGTATATCCGGATTGCGCAGAGGATCTGATCGCGATGGATGTTAACGCTGAAGAAGATCCGGAAGTAACGTTGGAAAAACTGGAATATTTAAGAGATGATTTGGCAGATAGGCCTACTCTAGTTTTGACAGATATTTTTGGTGCTACTCCTTCAAATGTTGCTAAGAAGTTTGTCGAAGGCACACCGGCGAAACTTATTGCGGGCGTTAATTTGCCGATGCTCTTAAGAGCAATAAACTATAGAAACGAATCTTTAGAGGCCTTGATGCAACGTGCTTTGGCGGGTGGTGCTCAAGGTGTAATGCAAGTTGCAGTCACAGCCCCACAAAATCAAGTTAAAAAAATATATGATAAAAAACAAAGTAACTATCAGCAATAAATTAGGACTTCACGCCAGAGCTTCTGCTAAGCTGACTAAGTTGGCAGGCTCTTTTGCGTGTCAAGTCTGGATATCAAAGGGAGAGCGCCGAGTCAATGCTAAAAGTATCATGGGCGTTATGATGTTGGCAGCAGGTCTTGGAACAGAGATCGAGTTGGAGACCGAGGGTGAAAACGAAAGTCTTGCCATGCAAGAGCTATTAAAACTAATAAATGAAAAATTTGGTGAAAGTGAGTAAATAAAAAGAATGGTTATTTCTTTATGACTTTTTCAATTCATGGTCTCGCAGTTGCTCGTGGCATTGCTATGGGGCGTGCTGTACTTGTTGCCTCGAGTCGAGTGGACGTTGCACACTACTTCATAAATTCCAATCAAATTGAGAGTGAAATCCAGCGTGTGGTACACGCCCGCCAGTGTGTTATTGATGAAATTCATAAACTGCATCAATCATTGCCTAAGGAGGCGCCCCCAGAGTTAGCCGCATTATTGGATGTGCACATGATGCTCTTGCAAGATGAAATGCTTGCAAGTGGAATAAATACTTGGGTAAGAGAGCGCCTTTACAACGCCGAGTGGGCCTTAACTTCCCAACTTGAGGTCGTTGCACGTCAATTTGACGAGATGGACGATCCCTATTTACGAGAGCGCAAAGGAGACTTGGAGCAAGTAGTGGAGCGAATCCTCAGACATCTTAAGGGTGACCCAACTGTTTTAGATCATAAAATTAAAAGTGTTCCCAAGCAAGTGGGGCAACAACAAGAGCTCATTAGTGAAGATCAAATGGAGGTCCCATTAATCTTGGTCGCCCATGATTTATCGCCGGCTGATTTATTGCAATTTAAACAAAGCGTATTTACTGGCTTCATCACAGACGTTGGTGGAAAAACTTCTCACACTGCAATTGTTGCAAAAAGCTTAGATATTCCTGCGGTTGTAGGGTCTAGAACTGCTAGCCAATTGATTAGACAAGACGATTGGATCATCATAGACGGAGATGCTGGGGTGGTAATAGTTGACCCCTCCCCGATTATTTTAGATGAATACAGTTTTAAACAGCGACAAGCTCAGGTTTCAAGAGAAAGATTGACAAGGCTGAGACATCGCCCTGCTGCTACTTTAGATGATGAACGTGTTGAACTTTTGGCAAATATTGAAATGCCAGAGGACACAAAGTCTGCAATGTCGGTAGGCGCTGTAGGAATTGGATTGTTTAGAAGTGAATTTCTTTTTATGGGCCGAGATGGGCAGCTGCCAGATGAGGAGGAGCAGTACAAAGCCTACTGCGCTGCAGTGCAGGGTATGAATGGTCTGCCCGTTACGATTCGAACAGTGGATGTGGGGGCTGATAAGTCGCTTGACAGAACGATGAAGGACGAGGCGCATTTGAATCCTGCCTTAGGTTTGCGCGCAATACGCTGGAGCTTGGCGGACCCAAGTATGTTTTTGACGCAGTTACGAGCGATTTTGAGAGCGGCTGCCAAAGGCCAAGTGAATTTACTTATTCCGATGCTTGCCCACAAAAAAGAGATTGTGCAGACACTATCATTAATTGAGACCGCTCGCCATCAACTTGATGCTATGGGCGAAGTGTATGGGCCTGTTAAGGTGGGGGCGATGATTGAAATACCCGCAGCCGCAATTAGTGCCAAGATGTTTTTGGAGTACTTTGATTTTTTATCAATTGGTACAAATGACTTGATTCAATATACTCTAGCAATTGATAGAGCGGATGAGCAGGTTGCGCATTTATATGATCCGCTTCACCCTGCAGTGCTGCGCTTGGTTGCAGATACTATATCTGCATGTAACGCGGCGGGTAAAGCGGTTTCAATTTGCGGAGAAATGGCAGGTGACCCAACGCTTACCCGTCTATTGTTAGGGCTTGGGCTAAGGAGTTTTTCCATGCACCCCACTCAAATATTATCCGTCAAGCAAGAGATTTTGCGAGCAGATACTCAACTCCTTCAAAACTGGGCTCAAGAGGTCATGCACTCAAACGATCCTTCTGTGATGGTTGAGCTTTATAACCAAGATAAATAAGCGGTACTTTTAATATCTCACTTCTGGCGCAAAGACGCTTTTGTCGGTGTGCAATGTGTTCAATGGAAAGCGCTGCCCATTTAGATAATCTTCGGCGCAAGCGAGTAATAAAGGGCTCCGGTGTATTGAGCGTGAGTTCCTGATTTCGTGTATATCAAGCCACAGAGTTCTTACAATACCTTCATCAAGTTTTAAGTTAGGGTTAAAAGTGCCCAATGTCCCACAAAACGCAAAACGAAGGTAGGTGATATCTTCTATATCTGTTGGCCCTTTTGAGATGGGGTCGGTTTCAGAGGTTTTTTGATGACGTTTAAATCGTGAAAGGTAAATACCCACAAGATTTTTAGGGATAAATGAATAGGCCGTTTCCTCTAGCGCCTCTCGCTGACACGCTTGTTCAGGGGACTCACCTAATTCCAAGTGCCCGGCTGGGTTGTTCAGCATCAAACCTTCAGGTGTATGCTCCTCCACCAAAAGAAACTTACCGTTTTGCTCAATGATTGCAGCAACAGTGACACTGGGTTTCCAACGTTCGATCATTTTGTAGATAAGATTTTGAGTGAAATGTGAAAAACAAAAGTAAAAGGCACCTCGTGCATTGATCCGAAATTTAATAGTTTAGTATGACGTCCCAAAATTAGTGGACAATGCATGTAGTTATATTTTAATCACCAATCATTTTTGATAAAAAGTATCTTTTAAGACTGTAGGAGTTTTATATGTTAATTGGGGTTGCAGCCGAAACAGTTTTGGGTGAGCGACGAGTCGCGATCACACCAGAGACTGCTAAAAAATTAATTGCCAAAGAGCACTCTATACTAATTCAATCAGGGGCAGGTCTAGGCGCATCTATTACAGATGCTGCTTACGAGGCCGTGGGTGCAAAGATCTCTGATGCCCGAGCCGCGTTTGACTGTGATTTAGTTTTAAAAGTAAGGGCTCCGTTGCATTCTGAGCAAGGACTTCTTAGAAAAGGCAGTGTGTTGGTGGGAATGCTTAATCCATTTGACCGAGATGGATTGGATTTGCTTGCTAAGGCGGGTGTTACTGGGTTTGCGCTTGAGGCTGCTCCTAGAACATCTAGGGCCCAGAGTATGGACGTTTTGTCTTCACAGGCCAATATTGCTGGATATAAGGCGGTCATGATCGCCGCTGATAAATATCCGCGCTTTTTCCCAATGCTTATGACAGCAGCTGGAACCGTTAAAGCTGCACGTGTTGTGATTTTGGGTGTCGGTGTTGCGGGTTTGCAAGCAATTGCAACTGCGAAAAGGCTTGGGGCCGTAATTGAGGCATCTGATGTCAGACCGAGTGTTAAAGAGCAGGTTGAATCTTTAGGTGCTAAGTTTATTGATGTTCCCTATGAAACTCAAGAAGAGAAAGATGCAGCTGAGGGGGTGGGGGGTTATGCAAGACCAATGCCCCAAAGTTGGTTAGATAGACAAAAGGCCGAGGTTGCGAAAAGGGTTGCAATGGCTGATGTAGTCATCACCACTGCCTTAATACCTGGGCGTGCGGCGCCAGTTTTGGTCACCCCAGAGATGGTTCAGTCCATGAAGCCTGGCTCAGTGGTGATTGATTTGGCGGCGGCGGCGGGTGGCAACTGTCCTTTAACAGCAGCAGACCAAACGGTGGTTGAGCATGGTGTCACAATTGTGGGTGAGACAAATTTGCCGTCTTTGGTGGCCGCAGATGCCTCCTCCTTGTACGCTAGAAACGTACTCGATTTTTTAAAATTAATTTTGAATGCAGATGGAGCGCTTCATATCGATATGACGGACGATATTGTTGCTGCTTGTTTGGTTACACAAAACGGCGAAATCACGAGGAAATAAAGAGATGGAAATAGTTTCACACACACTAACAAATTTAATCATTTTTGTACTTGCCATTTATGTTGGGTACCACGTGGTTTGGACTGTAACGCCTGCGCTTCATACACCTTTGATGGCCGTTACGAATGCGGTTTCAGCTATCGTTATCGTGGGCGCTATGCTTGCCGCTGCTATGACTGAGACCCCTCTCGGAAAAACAATGGGAGTGCTTGCTGTAACCCTTGCTGCTGTGAATGTTTTTGGTGGTTTTTTAGTGACTCGGCGAATGCTAGAGATGTTTAAGAAAAAGGAAAAAAAACCTAAAGTGGTTGAGGGTGCAAGTTCTGACAAAGGAGTTGCATGATGAGTATGGATCAAGTCACACTGCTCTATTTAATCGCAAGTATTTGTTTTATACAAGCGCTCAAAGGACTTAGTCACCCAACGACTTCAACGAGGGGTAATTTATTTGGGATGATTGGTATGGCTATTGCCGTACTCACAACTGGAGCGTTGATTTATAAGCTCTCTGATTCCGCCTTAGGACTTTCTTGGGTTTTACTAGGTTTGGTATTGGGTGGTGGGATTGGCGCTGTTATGGCTCAAAGAGTTGAGATGACCAAAATGCCAGAGTTGGTTGCATTCATGCACAGTATGATTGGTTTGGCAGCAGTTTTCATTGCAGTTGCTGCAGTTGCAGAACCTGTTGCATTTCAGATCGTTGCATCCGCCGATCTGCCTATCCCAACGGGAAATAGGTTAGAGCTATTTTTAGGTGCTGCAATTGGAGCAATCACATTTAGCGGCTCGGTCATTGCCTTTGGTAAATTGGCGGGCAAGTACAAATTTAGATGGTTTCAAGGCTCACCTGTAGTCTTCCCGGGCCAGCATTTACTGAACCTTGCCTTAGCTTTGGGGGCAATTGCTTTGGGCTGTGTATTCATTGCTTCTCAAAGTTGGGGAGCCTTCTTTGCGATGTTAGCTATCGCATTTGTGCTTGGTTTTTTAATTATCATACCCATCGGCGGCGCTGATATGCCTGTGGTTGTATCAATGCTCAATAGCTATTCGGGATGGGCAGCAGCGGGGATTGGATTTTCTTTAAACAACAGTATGTTGATTATTGCTGGCTCCTTGGTTGGCTCAAGCGGAGCAATTTTGTCCTACATTATGTGTAGAGCGATGAACCGCTCCTTTTTTAATGTGATCTTGGGTGGCTTTGGGGGTAGCGCTTCCGCGCAGGTTGCAGGTGGCCAAGAACAGCGAAATGTAAAAAGCGGCAGTGCAGACGACGCGGCCTTCATGTTGATGAACGCAGAGACTGTCATTATTGTTCCAGGGTACGGATTGGCAGTTGCAAGGGCTCAACACGCGGTTATGGAGCTTGCTGATAAGTTGATGGAGCACGGTATTACTGTTAAATATGCAATACATCCGGTTGCAGGCCGTATGCCAGGGCATATGAATGTGTTACTTGCTGAGGCAGAAGTCCCCTATGATCAGGTGTTTGAGATGGAGGACATTAATGGGGAGTTTGGACAGGCTGATGTAGCAATCATTTTGGGTGCTAATGATGTTGTGAATCCTGCCGCTTTGGTTAAGGGAAGCCCCATATACGGTATGCCTATATTGGACGCTTATAAAGCAAAGACAGTCATAGTTAACAAGCGTTCCATGGCGGCGGGTTATGCGGGATTGGATAACGAGCTGTTTTATATGGACAAAACGATGATGGTTTTTGGTGATGCCAAAAAAGTAGTTGAAGATATGGTTAAGGCTGTAGAGTAAACAAACTTATAAAGAAATCCTTAAGAAAAATAGGCTCCTCTTGGAGCCTATTTTTTTAAGAAACATTACATGAATTCTGATAATAATCTAAGAAAAGAATCACAGCGAGTTGATCTCGAGCAGCGCGCTATGGGGAGATATTTTGCCAGTACTGCAATCGTTGCAGCTTTAGAGGATGAGATATCTCAAATTCTGTTGAGCATGAGGGTTGTTGAGAGTCTTGAAGTTGCGGGAAGAAAGTTTTGGCTTGCTACTTATCACGGAAGAAAAGTAGTGATCGTTTTATCAGGAATTGGCAAAGTAGCGGCGGCCATCACAACCATTTGTTTGATAAAAGACTTTGGTGTGTCTAAGATCGTCTTTACAGGCGTCGCTGGAGGGGTTAGCGATACCTTAAATATCGGGGACATCGTTGTTGGCACTCAGTTTGTTCAACACGACATGGATGCATCCCCCCTATTTCCGAGGTATGTGGTGCCGGGTTACAAGAGTCCTTACTTTAGAGCCGATGAAGAAGTAACAGAAAATTTATTGAAAGCTTGTGAAAAAGCACTCAAGGTTATTTCTGAAGAAGAGGCAATTTACAAAAAATTTAAACTGAAAAATGCTCAAGCAAAGTGCGGTGAGATTTTAAGTGGAGATCAATTTATTGCTAATTCAAATATCAGAAACAAACTAAGTCAGGAGCACCCCCAGGCATTAGCCGTGGAGATGGAGGGGGCTGCAGTCGCCCAAGTGTGTCTTGATTTCGGAGTTAAGTTTGGTGTGGTGAGAACTATCTCAGATACGGCGAGTGAGTCAGCTGAAATAGATTTCACACATTTTTTAACATCCGTTGCAAGTCGCTATAGCGCTTTGATCATTAAAGAATATTTGGATATTTCTTGAACGCGGCCAAGCTTGTAATTGAGCAACGTAATGTTCGAGGCTTGATCACTTAAGCCACCCTCTTTTCCTGAAATACCACATGGGGACCATGGCACTTGCAATCATCAAAAGGATTGCATAAGGGTAGCCCCACGAGAGCCGCAATTCAGGCATGATTTCAAAATTCATTCCGTAAATACTTGCGATCAGCGTGGGTGGGAGTAGCGCAACGCTTGCCACTGAGAATATCTTGATAATTTTATTTTGATTGATATTAATAAAACCAACAGTTGCATCCATCAAAAAGTTGATTTTGTCAAATAAAAATGCAGTGTGATTATCTAAAGACTCGATATCACGCAAAATTTGCCGGGACTCCTCAAGTTGCTCTGAGTTGAGCATACGCGCGCGCATCATAAAACTCACAGCGCGCCGGGTATCCATGACATTTCTTCTGATGCGTCCATTTAAATCCTCTTGCCGGGCGATTCTTCCAAGAACCTCACTTGCTAGCTCATCTGTTACGTCCTCGGATAAAACCATTTTGCTGGCTTTTTCAAGTTCATCATAGATTCCTTCAAGAGTGTCGGCCGAATACTCTGCATCCGCATCAAAGAGTTTTAAGAGAACATCTTTAGCGTCGGTAATTAAGTTGGGATCTCGCCTGGCCCGAAGCCGCAGGAGACGAAATACAGGGACATCTTCGTCATGAATTGAGAATAGTACGCCTTGACTTTTAAGGTTATCGTTATGCTGATTTAAGATGAAGGCCACACGAACCGTCCTTGGCTCCTCGTCATCTGCAATCAAGAAGTCGCTTCTAATGTGCAGTTCACCGTTGTCTTCTTGATAAAACCGAGCTGACTCCTCGATATCTTCATCCATCGCATCGTCTGGAATAAGAAGACCGTAGTACTGCTTAACCCACCTTTTTTCTTCAATACTAGGCTCGTCTAAATCCACCCAAATAGGTTGGAATTTTGATAGCTCTTCCAGGGATTCAATTTCTTCTTGAAATAGGCGACCATTCGCCAATGTGAAAATGTTGAGCATGGCTTTTTTGGGTGACTGATGCACCACTCTGTTGAGGTTCGAATAAAAAATAAGCGGCTTTCGAACCTCAAGGCTTTGCACTTGTATGCAATATGCTCAAAAGAGTCGAAAGCTACCAACTAGGGTAGGGGTCCAAGGAGGTTTCTCCGTTGTTTAGATAAGACCATTATGGCATCCAAATAATCCAAATTAACGTAAACCCTAGAGGCTGTTGGAATCTGGCTAATGAAAGCTACATTTTTCGTACGACTAAGGGTTTTTTAAAGGCCCTGGATCAGCTCGGGCTAAATATACTTTTACATGAATTTAAGTATGTAAACTTAAATTTTCGAGAGTTCCCCTAAGTGAGCTACTTAGAAGGCAGGGTTGACTAGCAGATTTTTCAACAACCCCTCTCCTGCTTAATTCCACTAGTTTACACAATATTTCTAGGCTTGGTCAATTAGGGAAGATGCCTCACTAAATCAATCGGATTCTTAAGATAAGTACTTGCATTTTCTATAGCCAAGGGGCATGATGCAGTTGAGTACCTTGATAATTTTCGAGGTGCCTCATGCAAACAAGACGTAAGTAAACAAAGGAGTCAAGTATGAATTTAACGATCAGTGGACATCATTTAGAGGTAACCCCATCATTAAGAACTTACGTCACAGGCAAGCTAGACCGGGTCATTCGACACTTTGATCAAGTTGTAGATGTAAAGGTTTTGTTATCAATTGATAACCAGAAAGAAAAGGAGAAAAGGCAGCGCGCCGAGTGCAATATTTTGGTTAAGGGGAGCGACATTTTTGCGGAAAGTTCCCACGAAGATTTGTACGCTGCTGTGGATGATTTGGTCGATAAATTAGACCGTCAGGTTGTAAAGCACAAAGACAAAATCCAAAATCACCACCACCAAAGCTCAAAAAGAATACTTCAGTAATCAAAAGCATACTTTGTAATTAAACAACAACCCTAAAGAAATGGATACTCAGGTGCATAATACGCCTGAATATGAACAGATTAACTTCCATTTTGTCTTCTGCTTTGGTGCAAGTCAATGTAGATGCGACTAGTAAAAAAAGGGCCTTCGAAGAGGCTGGGTTGTTGTTTGAAAATTTACATGGTTTTAGCAGAGCCTTGATTGCAGACAGTTTGTTTGCGAGGGAGAGACTTGGTTCTACGGGCTTGGGGCACGGAGTGGCTATTCCGCATGGGCGGATAAAGGGGCTCAAGAATCCATTAGCCGCAGTTTTTCAACTGGCTAGTCCTATTGGCTTTGATGCGCCAGATGAGCAGCCAGTTTCATTGTTAATATTTCTATTGGTGCCAGAGGCATCAACACAAAAACATTTGGAAATCCTCTCTGAGATAGCAGAGATGCTTGCCGACTCCAGTGTCAGGGAGCGTCTCAAAAAGAGCCAGGACGCATCGATGCTGTTTGAGGCTATTACGACTTGGAAATCTGCCCAGGTAGCATGATTTTTAGCTCCAAACTATTACCATCTTGGGTGTGTTAAAAACTGTTAATTTAATTCCTAATTCCTAATTTCATAAATCTGTGAAACCTACCGTAGTCAGTGCTCAAGTATTATTTGAGGACTTTGAAGAGAAGTTAAGCTGGAAATGGCTCGCCGGTCAAGAGGCGTTAGATAGGCATTTTGACAAAGAAGTTATTCAAGATGCGCACTCCGGTGCTGATTTAGTTGGGTATCTCAATTATGTACATCCTTATAGATTGCAGCTCATAGGGCACAGAGAGATTGAATACTTACTATCTGGACGTGAGGACGAGTCAAGAGCGCGCTTTGAGCAGATATTAAGTTTAGTGCCGCCTGCTTTGGTCGTTGCAGATGGACAAGTGGCGCCCAGGCAACTGATAGAGATTTGTCAAGCCGCCCATATCCCATTGTTTGCAACCCCAGAGCCCTCCGCCTTCGTGATAGATGTGCTGAGTGCCTATTTATCAAAACACTTTGCCGATAGGGCTACTGCGCATGGTGTGTTTATGGATATTTTGGGTTTAGGGGTTTTGATCACCGGAGAGTCTGGTCTGGGAAAAAGTGAGCTTGGGTTGGAGCTCATTTCTAGGGGGCATGGACTGGTTGCTGATGATGTTGTGGATTTTTACAGAATCAACCAATCAACGATTGAAGGGCGCTGCCCTGAGTTATTGCAAAACCTGTTAGAGGTCAGAGGCATTGGACTCTTGGATATAAGGGCTATTTTTGGAGAGACTGCTGTTCGCAGAAAAATGCGTCTGAAGTTGATCGTTCATTTGGTTAGACGAGAAACTTTAGAGAGAGATTATGACCGTTTGCCCCATGAGCCGCTAACGCAGGAGATGCTAAATATTGCTGTTCGAAAGGTGGTGATTCAAGTCATTGCTGGACGCAACATAGCTGTTTTAGTGGAGGCGGCAGTTCGAAATACGATTTTGCAGTTGAGGGGCATCAACACCTATCAAGAATTTGTGAATAAACACAAAGATGAGATGAATAAATCTAACAATCAAGACTTCGACTCAGAGACTTGATCTTTTCTAGGCTGTTTGGTTATTTACCGGCTTTTATGAGGGCATGGATTTTGTTTGCAGTGAGCATATAGACTCAAGGAGTGATCTGCGATTTCAAAGCCTTTTAACTGAGCAATTTTATGTTGCCGCTCCTCGATTTCTGCATCAAAGAACTCTTCAACTCGACCACAATCTAGACAAACCAAGTGATCATGATGCTCTCCTTCGTTGAGCTCATAAACTGATTTGCCGCTCTCAAAATTACTCCTCTTTAGCAGTCCGGCTTGTTCAAATTGGAGCAGCACTCTATAAACTGTAGCTAGTCCAATATCAGATCGCTCTTCCAGCACGGTTCTGTAGATATCTTCAGCAGAAAGGTGTCGAAGGTTAGATTTTTGAAAAAGTTCAAGAATTTTTAACCGTGGCAGGGTGGCTTTCAGGCCAGTGCTCTTTAAATCCTCTTCTATCGGCGTCATTTAGGGTGTCCTAGGTGGGTCTTTTAAAGTTGCAGGGACTCACTTAATTTTGACATGAATTGGCAATTAAATGAAAACAAAGTGCCAAATAGTGAATATTTGGATACTTCGAACGATTTAACTTGACCCGGAATCCCAAAAAGTTGAGCCTCATTAGCTTAACTTCCTTACGTGAGAGTTTATTAAAATTGTAGGGGGAGAGTTACAATGTGGGGATGAACTTAATACCTAATTTTATTGGTTTACTCCACCGTTTAAAACTCCACTCTTTACTGGTCATGTTTTGGGCTATGCTTAGTTTGAGTGGCTGTATATCTCCTTATCACATTGAGGTGGTACAGGGCAATTTTGTCTCACGAGAGCAGCTACAAGTACTTCGCCCTGGAATGACTCGAAGTCAAGTGCGTGAAATTCTAGGGACTCCTCTAATCACGAGCCCATTTCACGCTGATCGATGGGATTATGCATTTACGATACGTCGTCAAGGAACACAGCCGCAACAAAGAAAACTTTCTGTTTTCTTCAAGGTCGATCAATTCGATCGAGTAGAGGCGGATGAACTACCGAGTGAGGCTGAATTTGCGGCGCGCATTGATACGCAAAAGATCAACACCTCAAGACTTCCTAAAATGGAGGCGACGGAGAAAGAATTGAGTGCTTTTAAAACCAAAGTGACCCCACCTGTCCCGAATTTAGGTGAGGGTGATGCGGCGACTATGAATTACCCCCCTCTTGAGCCAAGCTCTCGCTGAACTTATAAAAGCCTGAATTATGAATGCCTCAAAAAAAATAGCTGTTGCGATCGCCGGTGCAAGCGGACGAATGGGTCGCATGTTGATTGAAATCATTTTGCAATCCAATGATTTGATTTTGGTTGGCGCTTTAGATGTGCCTTCAAGTCCATTGATTGGCAATGATGCGACCGGATTTTTAGGTAAAGCAAGTGGTGTGAATGTTCAGTCGGATCCAGTCCTTGCTTTGCAAAATGCTCATGTTTTAATTGACTTTACCCGGCCTGAGGGGACGATGGAGTATTTGGATGTGTGCAGCCGTTTGGGAATCAAGATGGTAATTGGCACGACTGGTTTTAGTGCTGAACAAAAGCGACAAATCCAAGAGTGCTCCAAAAAAATCGCAATTGTGATGGCTCCAAATATGAGTGTTGGTGTGAACGTGACATTAAAGCTTTTGGAGGTTGCCGCAAAAGCTCTTTCACATGACTACGATGTTGAAATCATTGAAGCGCACCATCACCACAAAGTAGATGCACCTTCTGGCACTGCTTTAAAAATGGGTGAGGTTGTGGCAAATGCACAAAATAAAATCTTAAGTGAATGTGCGGTCTATGCTAGAGAGGGCCATACGGGCCCAAGAAAGGCGGGCACGATTGGCTTTGCTACGGTTCGAGCAGGGGATATTGTTGGGGATCATACCGTTTTATTCGCTGGTGAGGGTGAGCGAATCGAAGTTACGCATCGCTCCTCAAGCCGTTCAAATTATGCACAGGGCAGTGTGAAGGCTGCGCGCTTTTTGGCTGACAAAGGTAACGGCATGTTTGATATGTTTGATGTCCTAGATTTGCGGTCCTAGAACACTTTATTGGATTGAGTCGGTTTACTTTAATGTTTTTTTAAAAACAAAGTCGATACTAACTTTCCAAAATTATTTCGATAGCAATATTATTTTTTAAATTTTTCGTACGTTAAAAGTTATGCAAGAAAAATATAATCCATCAGAAATAGAGATGGCGGTACAGGGTGTTTGGATTGGAAAAGACGCTTACCGAGTGATCGAAGATTCGTCCAAGAAGAAGTACTATGCCTGCTCCATGCTGCCTTATCCAAGCGGTAAGTTGCACATGGGACATGTTAGAAACTACACAATAAATGACATGTTAACTCGTCATCTTAGAATGAACGGGTACAACGTTTTAATGCCTATGGGATGGGACGCATTTGGTTTGCCTGCGGAAAATGCGGCATTAAAAAATAACGTACCTCCTGCGAAATGGACTTACGAGAACATCGCTTATATGAAAAAGCAGATGAAGGCCATGGGGTTGGCGATTGATTGGTCAAGAGAGATTGCAACTTGTGACCCCACATATTACAAGTGGAATCAGTGGCTATTTTTAAAAATGCTAGAAAAAGGGATTGCTTATAGAAAAACCCAAACTGTTAATTGGGACCCTATTGATAAAACTGTTTTGGCCAATGAACAAGTTATCGATGGTCGAGGTTGGAGAACGGGGGCTGTTGTTGAGAAAAGAGAAATACCTGGGTACTATCTAAAAATAAGTGACTATGCACCTGAGTTGTTGGAGCAAGTTCAACATAACTTGCCTGGATGGCCTGAGAAGGTCAGACTGATGCAAGAAAATTGGATTGGCCGCTCTGAGGGGGTACGTTTTGCATTTGCCCATGACATTAAAGATGAACATGGTAATGTCTTAACCGAGGGAAAAATGTTTGTTTTTACGACCCGTGCCGACACGGTCATGGGCGTGACCTTTGTAGCCGTTGCACCAGAGCACCCTTTGGCTGAGTTTGCTGCAAAGACAAATGCGGTGATTGCCGACTTCATCGCCCACTGCAAACAGGGTGGGACGACAGAGGCGGAGATGGCTGTGAAAGAAAAAGAGGGGGTTAATACGGGTTTATTTGTGACGCACCCTTTGACCCGTGAGAGTATTCCAATATGGGTTGGTAATTATGTGCTCATGAGTTACGGTGACGGCGCAGTCATGGGGGTTCCTGCTCATGATGAGCGTGATTTTGCCTTTGCTATCAAATATCAATTACCTATTAAAGATGTAGTTGGACTTCAAGATAAAGATTTTGATAAAACAAGGTGGCAGGATTGGTACGCTGAAAAAGGCAGTGGAGTCGCTAAGAATTCTGGACAATACGACGGCTTGGTATTTCAAGAGTGCGTTGATGCTGTGGCTAAAGATCTTCAACAACTTGGTATGGGCGAGAAAAAGACAACTTGGAGACTAAGAGACTGGGGAATTAGTCGTCAACGTTACTGGGGTACTCCGATTCCCATCATTCACTGTGAAAGTTGCGGTGCAGTGCCAGTACCTGAAAAAGACTTACCAGTTGTATTGCCTCAAGACTTGGTCCCAGACGGCTCTGGAAACCCTTTAAACAAGTGCGAATCGTTTTTGAAGGTGGCATGCCCAGTTTGTGCAAAGCCCTCCTTGCGTGAGACTGACACGATGGATACCTTTGTGGATTCGTCTTGGTATTTCATGCGTTATTGCGACCCGACAAACGCCGACAAAATGGTTGATCAAGGCGCCAACTATTGGATGCCAATGGATCAATACATCGGGGGTATTGAGCATGCAATTTTGCATTTGTTGTATGCGCGCTTTTGGACTAAGGTGATGAGAGATCTTGGTTGCGTAAAGGTAGATGAACCTTTCACAAAGCTGCTAACTCAAGGAATGGTTTTAAACCACATTTATTCCAGGGTTACAGATAAAGGCGGGGTTGAGTATTTTTGGCCACATGAGGTGGAGAATATTTTGGACTCCGAGGGTCGTGTTACCCACGCAGTTTTGATTAATGCAAAGGATGGATTGCCCAGCGGGACTCGTATAAATTATGAGGGAGTTGGGACAATGAGTAAGTCCAAAAACAACGGTGTTGATCCACAAGAGCTGATTGAAAAATTTGGCGCGGACACTGCTCGCTTGTATACGATGTTTACGGCCCCCCCCGAGGCCACATTAGAGTGGAATGATGATGCCGTCGAGGGTAGTTTCAGATTCCTTAGGCGTGTTTGGGCATTTGCAGCTCAACACGCTAGTGGACTGAATGCTGTGTCGAGTCAAACCCCATCGGTAGATTTGAGCAAGATGGGTCCTTTGGACTCGCGAGCACAAACGCTTAGGTTTGAAATTCACTCCGTGCTGCGTCAAGCGGTGTTTGATTATGAACGGATGCAATACAACACAGTTGTCTCCGCCGCAATGAAGATGCTTAACACTTTGGAGAACGCAAAGTTGGACTCGACGGGTGTTGACGCCCCTGTTGTTTTTGAGTGTTTCTCCATTTTGCTCAGAATTTTGTATCCTGTTTGCCCTCATATTGGTTATCAACTTTGGGATTCACTTGGGTACTCTAAAGTATTCGGAGATCTTTTGGACGCGCCTTGGCCAGAGGTTGATCCTGGGGCGTTGACGCGAGATGAAATTGAGATGATGCTTCAGGTTAACGGAAAATTGAGGGGCTCTATAAAGGTGTCATCTCAGGCGAGCAAAGAAGTGATTGAGAAAATTGCTTTAGATAGCGAAGCGTATAAGAATCAAGCAAAGGGCGCAAATCCTAAAAAAATCATTGTTGTTGCGGGTCGGCTCGTCAACATTGTTCTATAAACCTTTATGAATCAAACTTATAAGTCGCTGTGTATTTATGTAGTTGCTTTGTTGATGCTGCTTGTGTTGCCTGGGTGTGGGTTTGAGCTGAAAAAACCAATTCAAATTCCTTTTAACAGCATTTATGGGAACTTTCAAGATCAAACCCCTTTTGGTATAGCGCTGCGAAGAACGATCATTGCGTCTGGACAGGTCCAATTGATTACGGATCCTAAAAGAATTGAGGAGGCGCAGGTTGTTTTGGAGGTGTTGCGTGAGCAAAAAGATAAAATCATTTTGGGTAGAACTGCGGCTGGAACTGTAAACTCATATCAGCTAAGGCTCAATGTGGCTTTTAAATTACGAACACAAGACGGTATAGAGCTCATACCAGAGACTGAGATTTCGTTATTTAGAGACATCAGTTTTAATGAAACGATTGTTCTCTCTAAAGAGGCTGAGGAGCAGTTGTTATACCGAAATATGCAGACAGATATTGCAGAGCAAATGATGCGACGAGTCGCAAGTGCCGGCAAGCAGTGGACCAACGTACGATAACGCCCTGCCTCACAAATCAAAGAGCCGATTACTTTGCAAGTATTTACAAATAAACTAGCAGATCACCTCACAAAAGAGTTGAAGGCCATGTATGTCTTTCACGGAGACGACGCACTTCTGGTTCAAGAGGCAAGTGACATGGTGAGGCAAAAGGCGTTGACGCAGGGGTACACAGACAGACATGTCTTCTCCGTTTTTGGAGCTCATTTTGATTGGAGTGAGATTTTGGCCAGCGCTGGCTCTCAAAGTCTTTTCTCGGATAAACAAATCCTTGAAATACGAATCGCAAGTGGTAAGCCAGGCAAAGAGGGTTCGGTTGCTCTTCAAACTTTGGCCGAATCATCTGCCCAATCAGATGGTGTGTTGACTATGGTGTACTTGCCCAGAGCTGACAAAATTATGAAAAACTCTGCATGGTTTATGGCCTTAGAGAGCGCTGGTGTGAGTGTTCCAATTGAACCGGTCTCAAGACACGAGCTGCCCAATTGGATTGCGCAAAGGCTTGCCCAACAGGGCCAACGCGTGCCAAGTGGAGAGATGGGGCAAAGGGCGTTGAAATTTTTTGCTGACAGAGTTGAAGGCAATTTACTAGCTGCACACCAAGAGATTCAAAAACTGGGTCTTTTATACCCACAAGGTGAGTTGAGTTTTGATCAAATTGAGACTGCTGTTTTAGATGTCGCGCGCTATGATGTATTCAAATTAACCCAGGCTATTTTGCAAGGCCAACCACTTAGGGTTCAACGGATGATGGACGGCTTAGAGGCCGAGGGGGTTGCTGCAGTGCTCACCCACTTCACGCTTGCTGAAGAAATAAGAAGTCTAAGAAGAGTCAAAGAATCAATGCAACAAGGTAAATCGGTTGGTCTTGCTTTAAAAGAAAACAGAATATGGGGCGAACGCGAGGCTCTGTATGACCGAGTCCTCCCCTTTATACGAATGAATCATCTCAATGTGTTGATGAGAGATGCTCATGTGGTCGACGGGGTAATTAAAGGACTAAAGTCCCCACTTTGGCCTGAGGATCCTTGGCAAGCACTTAACCGGCTAGCGCAGCGCATGGGAAGCGTTTGCAAGGGAAATTGAGCCGTTTGAAAGGTCAACCGTCCCTTTCCTTTATGTCGCTTTTGTGACCTATTTGTTTGGTTTTAGACGGATCGTGCAAAGCCCTGTAGATGGTGAGAAAATACTAATATGAATGCAAAAAACCTTATTGAGCAAATGCAAAGTCTTGGCAAAGAAGCAAGGCGCGCCAGCGCGTTAATGGCAAAGTCCACGGCAAAGAAAAAAAGTCTTGCGCTCCAAATCTTAGCGAACAAACTTCGTAGTGAATCTGCCAATCTGATTCAATTCAATGAATCTGATTGCAAGCAGGCGTTGTCAAATCAAATATCAGAAGTATTGATTGATCGGCTTAAATTGACACCCAAAATTATTGAGACCTGCGCGTTAGGGTGCGAGCAACTTGCAAGCATGCCAGACTTAATTGGAGAAATTGTGGGCCTCAAAGAGCAGCCAAGTGGTATTCGAGTTGGACAGATGAGAGTGCCAATCGGTGTTTTTGGCATGATCTACGAGAGTAGGCCCAACGTCTCAATTGAGGCTGCTTCCCTGTCCATTAAGAGTGGTAATGCGTGTATATTGAGAGGTGGATCAGAGGCTCTTAACTCCAACTTGGCATTGATCGCAGTTGTTCAAGACGCATTAAAGGAGGCCGGTTTACCCCCCCAAGCTGTTCAATTGGTGGATGTGACGGACCGCGCTGCGGTTGGCCACCTCATAACCATGCCCGAATATGTGGATGTCATTATCCCAAGGGGTGGAAAAGGTTTAATTGAGCGCATCAGCGCTGAGGCCAAGGTGCCTGTGATCAAACATTTAGACGGGAATTGTCATACCTTTGTGGATGAGACTTGCAACTTAGAGATGGCACTTCGGGTGTGTGACAATGCAAAGACCCAAAAGTACAGCCCTTGCAATGCTATGGAGAGTTTATTGGTGGCCAAGGGAGTTTCCAATTCGTTTTTGCCAAAGATTGCTGAAATTTATGCCCGCAAAGGGGTTGAAATCAGAGGCTGCGGACGCACCTTAGAGTTGATCGCTGAAGTTAAGGGATTGAACTCAGTACTTGCATGTGAAGAGGATTGGTACGCAGAATATTTGGCACCAGTTATCAGTGTGAAAATCGTTGATTCTTTGGATGAGGCAATTGATCACATCAACCAGTACTCATCACATCACACTGACGCCATACTGACAGAGCATTATTCAAATGCCCAGCGTTTTTTGAGGGAGGTTGATTCTGCAAGCGTGATGGTCAACACGAGCACAAGATTTGCAGATGGTTTTGAGTATGGATTAGGCGCTGAGATTGGTATTTCCACTGATAAATTTCACGCAAGAGGTCCAGTTGGTATTGAGGGACTGACTTCGCTGAAATACGTTGTTCTGGGAAATGGAGAGATACGTGGTTAGTCGGATGGGGTAGGCATTTTAATTTTTGCAAATCAAATTACCACGGCTGTTTTGCAAATGCCGTGAATGAATAAACAAACAAAAGAAAGTAACCATGGTTCCTCATCTAATTACGGCGCTCACAGGCCCAATCAACGAACTTGAGCAGCGCATAATTGATTCAATGCCTGCTATTGAGAGATGGTTTCGTCTGGAGTGGATGGAGCATACGCCGCCCTTTTACACATCAGTTGATATCAGAAATGCAGGATTTAAATTGGCTCCTGTTGATACCAATTTATATCCAGGGGGATGGAACAACTTAACGCCGGAGATGCTTCCTTTGGCTGTGCAAGCGGCGATGGCTGCGATTGAAAAAATTTGCCCAGAAGCGCGCAATTTGCTTTTGATTCCAGAGAATCATACACGCAACACATTTTATTTAAGCAACGTTGCTCAGTTGCAGCGTATCTTCCACATGGCTGGGCTTAACGTGCGGATTGGCTCTATCAATCCTGAAATTAAAGAGCCCACATCCATAACATTGCCCAATGGGGACACGGTACTTCTTGAGCCTGTTATTCGTTCGAAGCGAAGACTCGGATTGGAGAATTTTGATCCCTGTACCATATTGTTGAACAATGATTTGAGTGCAGGAATTCCAGGAATTTTGGAGGACCTTAATGAGCAGTATCTCCTCCCCCCATTGCATGCTGGATGGAGTGTGCGCCGTAAAAGCTTGCACTTTGAGAGTTATGAGGAGGTTAGCAAACGCTTTGGAAAACTTCTTGGAATAGATCCTTGGTTGATTAACCCTATGTTTGCAACCTGTGGGGAGGTTAACTTTAGCGAGAGCACAGGGATGGAGTGCTTGGTGAGCAATGTGGATATGTTGCTCGGTAAAATTAAGAAAAAATATAAAGAATATGGGATAAGTGAAAAACCCTTCGTCATCGTAAAAGCAGATAACGGGACTTACGGGATGGGGATTATGACTGTTCGGGACGTTAAAGATTTAGATGCTTTGAACAGGAAGACTCGCAATAAAATGAGCGTGATCAAAGACGGACGGGAAGTTGATCAGGTCATTATTCAAGAAGGTGTACTTACTCACGAGAGAATCAACGACGCCGTGGCTGAGCCGGTTGTTTACATGATGGACCGCTACGTTGTTGGCGGCTTTTACCGAGTGCATGCCGAGCGAGGCATTGATGAAAATTTAAATGCACCAGGGGCCAGTTTTGCACCTCTAGCGTTTGAGCAAAACGCACAATTGCCCCAGCCTGGATTTAAACCTGGTGCAAGCGTACCTAATCGTTTTTATATGTACGGAGTCATCGGGCGATTGGCCATGCTTGCAGCCAGTTACGAGCTTGAAGCCACGGACCCAAATGCAGATCTTTATGAGTAATAAGATGTTGCAGTTTGGTAATGGGATTGGTCAGGGGTTTAGATGAAAAATATTTTATTTATAGCCGATCCACTAGACACCTTTAAAATTTACAAGGACTCAACCTATGTGATGATGCGTGAGTTGCAAACGAGGGGCTATGGCGTCTGGGCATGTGAGGCGACTGATATTTTCTGCTCAAGCTTAGAGCGCGTTAGTGCTCAGATCAGACCGGTCGAGTTAAAACTTGAGGTGAGCGAAGGCTCGAATTGGTATAAAAGTGGGCCCTCTGAAGTCAAGTCCTTAAACGAATTGGACGCAGTTGTGCTGCGCTTGGATCCGCCTTTTAATTCTGAATATTTTTATCTGACGCATCTATTAGAGCGTGCGCTAGCTCAGGGAGCAAAAGTTTTTAACGACCCTAAGGCTGTAAGAGATCATCCTGAGAAGCTCTCTATACTTGAGTTTCCACAATTTACTGCGCCAACTCTTGTGAGTCGTGATCCTCTCAAAATTAGGGAGTTTTACGCTGTGCATAAAGATATTATTCTCAAGCCCTTGGACGGCATGGGGGGGATGGGAATATTTAGGATTAAAGCGGACGGTTTAAATTTGGGTGCAATCTTAGAGTCGCTTAATAAATTTGGCGAGCAAACCGTGATGGCTCAAAAGTTTATTCCTGCAATTGATAAAGGCGATAAGAGAGTGCTTTTAATTGATGGGCATCCCGTACCATACGCTTTAGCCAGAATCCCACAGGGTGGAGAGGTAAGAGGGAACTTGGCAGCAGGGGGCCTAGGAGTGGCGCTTGAGTTGACGCCTAGAGAAAAAGAAATCGCTTCGTATTTAGGACCAATATTGGCAAAACGCGGCCTATTTTTAGTGGGCCTTGATGTGATTGGCGAGCATTTGACGGAAATTAATGTGACCAGTCCAACATGTTTTCAAGAAATCACACAACAAAAGGGCTTTGACGTAGCAAAGGCTTTTGTTGATGCATTGTTGCCCAAGCTAAATCATTAATGGACCAAATAACTAGAACTTAGTTTTTTGGAGCCATTTTCACATCAACGATAAAGTGATCGGTTTCCCCAAAGCAAGTGGGTAAGCCTGGGTGCTGTGAGTAAACCAATATCACACGTTCTCCGATACTTTCGTTTATCTTATCTGCAACAGCGTCATCGCGAACCGTGAAATAAAACTTTTCTGCAACGCTTGGTTGCGCAGATATTGTTTTAAGTTGGTCTCCCTCCCAAGTCTTACATATCCATCCTTTAAGAGAGAGTTTTTGAACATATCCTACGCTCTCACCATTGGAGTAAGAGTAGTGGTAAATGAACTCGATATAGGCCAGTGCCAACAAGCCGAGTCCAAAAATTAACGCGATGGTGTAAAACTGCAGCTTGCGTTTGAGTTTGTCGATACTCTCACTCATGATGAGACTTTACAACTTGACGCCATGCGTGTAATAAAGGCTCGGTGTAGCCGCTTGGTTGCTCTTCGCCTTTGAATACAAGATCTAAAGCTGCCTTGTAAGCATTTGAAGTGTGTGCATTACCTGACAAGGGCAGATAAAGCGGGTCATTGGCATTTTGAGTATCTACGACATGCGCCATTCGTTCAAAACTTGACTTGACCATTTGCTCAGTGACTATACCGTGGCGAAGCCAATTGGCTAAATGCTGAGAGCTAATTCTAAGGGTAGCCCTGTCCTCCATGAGGCCGATGTTGTGGATGTCAGGAACCTTTGAACAACCTATTCCTTGATCAATCCAGCGGACTACATAGCCTAGTATGCCTTGAACATTGTTATCCACCTCTTGTTGTTTTTGCTCGTCACTCCAATTTGTTTGAGTTGCAACTGGAATGGTTAATAAGTCATTCAAGATACTAGCGTGTTCGGCAGACTCATCGATCAGCTCTAATCCTTTTTGAACCTGACTGACGAGGACTTGGTGGTAGTGCAGTGCATGAAGTGTGGCTGCGGTTGGGCTAGGCACCCATGCCGTATTAGCACCGGCGAGTGGGTGAGCAATTTTTTGCTTCATCATATCTGCCATCAAATCAGGCATAGCCCACATCCCTTTGCCGATTTGGGCTTTGCCTCTTAGTCCACAAGACAATCCAACCAAAACGTTGTTGCGCTCATAAGCTTTAATCCAATGACTGGTTTTCATCTCACCTTTACGAATCATGGGGCCTGCATGCATAGCGGTGTGCATTTCATCGCCCGTTCTGTCAAGGAAGCCTGTGTTGATAAAAGCTACTCGGTGGGTTGCCTCAGCAATACAGGCCTTTAAATTGACGCTTGTTCTGCGTTCCTCATCCATTATTCCAAGTTTGACTGTGTTCTCAGGAAGTCCAAGTAATTTTTCAACTTGTGCAAAGAGCTCAGACGCAAAGGCAACCTCGGTTGGACCATGCATCTTGGGTTTGACAATGTAGACAGAGCCTTTGCGGGAATTTTGAACACCGTTTGAGGCCAGTTTGCGCAGATCGTAAAGTGCGATAGTTGTGGTCACTACCGCATCTAAAATACCTTCAGGAATTTCGTGTGACATGCCACTTTGATCTTGATACAAAATAGCAGGGTTTGTCATTAAATGTCCGACGTTTCTAAGAAATAGCAATGAACGTCCGTGCAAGCGAACTTCACCGTGACCAGAAGGTGCTTTATAAACACGGTCAGCGTTTAGCCCTCGGGTGAAAGAGCTACCTCCTTTTGAGACTTGCTCTGTCAAAGTTCCACGGAGTATTCCGAGCCAGTTTCTATAGGCTAAAACTTTATCATCAGCATCCACGGCGGCTATAGAGTCCTCAAGATCTAATATGGTTGACAGTGCCGCCTCAATAATGAGATCGCAGACACCTGCCGGATCTTTGGCTCCAATAGGACGGCTCGGATCGATGACCAAATCCATATGAAGTCCATGGTGTTCAAATAGCAATGAGCTTGGTTTTGAGGGATCGCCTTTGTACCCCAAAAATTGATGCTTTGCCTTTAGCTCTGTAGATCCTGCATCTTTGAGATGAACTATTAGTTGTCCATTCTTGATTGAATATCCACATGAGTCAATGTGTGAACCGGTTTTGAGTGGGATTGTCCGATCAAGTACGTAGCGGACAAACTCAATTACTTTTGCACCCCGTCTCTCGTTATATTGAGCGCCCTTTTCACAACCGTCTTCCTCAGAGATCACATCTGTGCCGTAAAGAGCGTCGTATAAAGAGCCCCAACGAGCATTTGCAGCATTAAGCGCATATCTAGCGTTTAAGATAGGAACCACAAGTTGAGGGCCAGCTTGGTGTGCTAATTCATCATCTACATTCTGAGTTTTAACATGAACACTCTTTGGCGGCGTCACCAAATATCCAATTTGCTTAAGAAAGGACTGGTAGGCATGCATGTCATGCACCGGACCTGGGTGCATGTCGTGCCAATGATCAATTTCAGATTGCAAACGATCCCGCTCGGCTAAAAGCTGAATATTTTTTGGGGCCAATTGGGAAACTATAGAGTCAAATCCAGCCCAAAACTTTTCCTGATTAATAGATAGATCAGGCAAAACCTCATGATTGATGAAATTAAATAATGAGGTAGTTACGCTTAGGTTATGTGTTTTGATTCTGTCGTTCATGTCAATTTATGATTAAAAGATTGAAAAGGGCCTCGAATGGCTTGGCGGACGGATGTATGTCGGATAAATAATTTAATTAAGAGAATTTACTGCTTGAGAATTGAACAAAGCATTTTGGGTTATTCAAGGACAAGCCATAAATACTGTGAAACAATCCAAATGTTACTCCTATTTTAATTTTAAGGGATAAAGTTGGCTTGAATTTTTCTAAACATAACGCCCCGGTGGTGATCTGCGCGGACGATTTTGCCCTAAATGAAGCTGTGTCAGCAGGCGTAATTGAGCTTGTAAAGGCAAATAAAATTACTGCAACTAGTGTGCTTTCTTTATCGCCGTTTTGGACGAGTCATGCGCCATTATTAAGAAAACATCATAAACAATTGGATGTCGGGCTACATTTAGATTTGACGAGCGATTTTGCAGTCCAGGCTGGATACGGGTCGTCTGTGGCGGGTGTTTTACTAAAGACTTGGTCGGGTGGGGCTACCCAAAAGAAGCTCCGTTTGATTATTGAATCGCAGTTAAATAATTTTGAAAATGAATGGGGTGGTCCACCAGATCATATAGATGGGCATCAACATGTGCACCAATTTCCAGTTGTAAGAGATGCGTTGGTTGATGTGCTGATGGATCGTTATGGAGCCTTGTTAAACAAACCCTGGGTTCGAGTAAGTGATGTTTATCCTACTAATTGGAAGGCAAAAATTATCACGCTTACTGGCGCGTCTGTTTTGCAGAAGAAATTGAAACAAAATAATGTTGATTTCACCCCCTTTTTATTAGGTTCTTATGGATTTAATCTAGGTGTGCCAATGTACCAAAGTTTGTTTACTAAATGGCTTGGTGGTGTTTGCTCCTTGCAGCGCAAAGAGGAGCAAAAATATAATAATATATCTAGTGTAAATTCGTCAACTTATCCAGCACCTTTATGCATTATGTGTCACCCAGCAATTGAGAATCAACTATCAGATCCAATTGGCGCTGCTAGGTGCGTGGAGTTTGAGTATTTAAATTCACAAAATTTCGTCAATGACGTGCAGCGTTTTGGGGTAAGATTAGTAAAAGCTTCCGAAATTTTCACACAAAAAGAAAAGAGATGATTAGAGAAAATTCGGACACTACAAATACAGAAATCAAGCGCAAAAATGGGCCAGAGCATTACCAACAGAAAATAAAACTGTGGAGCTTTGACGGTGTTTTGGGACCCGTATTATTTGTCTCTATTTTGTTGATTTTTTTATCCGCTTTTCGCCCTCTTGCATTACCCGATGAAGCCAGGTACGCCGAGATAGGGCGATGGATGTGGGAGTCGGGAGACTGGTTGGTGCCTCGATTAAATGGCATCCCATTTTTTCATAAGCCCCCACTCTTATATTGGCTTGGCGGAATTGCCAACTCCGTAACAGGTCCCAGTGCTTGGTTTTTTAGACTGATTCCAGTTACACATGCCATTCTTATATTGGCGCTGATGGGGCCTTTTCTTTGTGAAACTTTAGGTGTAATTTTTGCTCGCAAAGCAGTGCTGATTTTTGGTTCAAGTGCCGCTTTCTTACTCGGCGGACAATATATCAATCACGACATGATGGTTGCATGTTGGATCAACATTGCGATTGGCTCGTTTGGATGGTTTGTGATGCACTGCGATCCCAACTCAAGTGCAAGCATTGAAGATAAGGCTATTACCAATAAACGTGTTCCATTGTTGGGTTTCTTTGCTTGCGGGATGGGAGTACTTAGCAAAGGGCTAATAGGGGTTGTTTTGCCCCTAGCTGTTGTGTTGGCATGGCTTTGTTGGTGCGGTAGATGGTATGCCTTAAAAAGATTGCCCTGGGTGTCGGGCTTACTGGTATTTATTTGTATCACCTTTCCTTGGTTCATTGTTGTGGAGTCAAAGTATCCGGGCATGCTGAGTTACATGTTTGGCATGCATCAGTTGGCTCGTTTTACGGGGACACAATTTAACAACCCACAACCTTTTTGGTTTTATTTGGTTGCAATTTCATTGTTAATGGGGCCGTGGTTTTTGGGATTTTGGGTACATCAATATCAAAATCTATATGACATATTAAGGAATAGCAGTGGATTCAAGGAAAGATTAAAATCTTTTTTAAATGAATTTAAATGGGAAAAACAAAATCAAATTAAAAGTGAAAAACTTTTAATTGGTCTTTGTGTGATCTGGGTATGGGTGATTGTGATATTTTTTTCTATCCCCAGCTCAAAGATTATTGGTTATGTATTACCCGTCATTGCGCCAACATGTGTTTTATGTGTGCTGGGTTGGGACAGGCTGACTCAGCAGACTAGGATCAAGCATTTTTTTTACAAAGGAATGTTTGTTTTATCACTTGGCGTGGTCGTTTTAATTCAGATCCAGGCAGCGGTCATTACAAATCGATATGCTAGTGTTGACGTGGCCAAGGTGCTGTCCTGTCAAGATTTAAGCAATGCGAAGATTTTGATAGCAGGTGAATATGCATATGATCTCCCCTTTTTGATGAATCTTAAAACCCAGTTGTGGGTTGTACAAAACTGGGACAATGAGAGAATCCATGCTGGCGACAATTGGCGAAGGGAGATGTTCGAAGGTGTTAATTTCGAGCCCGAAACGAGCTCTGTTTTAAAGCCAATGTATACGCTTGCAACCGAGTCCAAAGTCTCAGAGCGTTGGTTGTTGATTCCAAAAGAGTGGACTGCAAAACCCATGGTTGAAAACTTTGGATATATCTTGGAGTACAAGGGCCAGGCATGGAGTTTGTATCGATCCCCGCTAACGCACTCTATAAAATTTGACGTAACAGGAAGTTGTCCTAAACAGTAAATCTGGGAGTGGTCTTATTCCTATTTCTTGAAAGCCCAAAAGCGACTCAGTACAAATGTTTGCGCAGCAGCGGCGCATATACCGGCCAACAATGCTAACCAGTCATTAAGGTCAAAGTACCGAAATAGACTAATGAAAATTAATTCATTTGTACAAAAACCTGCAACTGCAGTAATGAAAAACTTCAGAAAACTTTGGTGTATAGATGTACTTGTGTCTTTAAAGCTTAAGTAGCGATGGCCTAAAAAACTGACCAAAAATGCAATAGCAAACCCACACGCGTTAGCCCACTCATTGGGCAGTTCGAAGGTGTTTAGGGTGGCAGCATAAACAAAAAAATGAACCACAGCAGCGCTCGATCCTACGAGGACGAACCAAATGGCAGAGCCAAATGCCCTGGGATTTTTGGTGATTAAACCTTGAATGCTAGAAATAAAATTCAAAATAATTTTGATTTATAAGGGTCTTTAAGGCCATGGCCCGTTTTTTGAGCAACAAGGTACTTCGGCCTACGCTTGACCTCCTCGTAGATTCTTCCCACATACTCTGCCAATATTCCGACAGAGAGCATTTGAATACCTGAAAAAAACATCAAACCAACAACAATAGTTGCATAGCCAGGAACATTGATTCCGTAGAAAAAGTATTCAAATACGACCCAACACCCGTAACACATCGCGGCAAACGAGAGTAAAAATCCAAGAAAGGTCAACATGCGCAATGGGGCTACTGAGAACGAGACAATACCCGTGACCGCAAGAGCAAAGGAGTCATTAAATCCGAATTTGCTGACGCCGTAGACACGGTTAAGTGGGGTGTAATTTATTGCAATGCTTGGGTATCCAACCCAAGCATAAAGCCCCTTCATGAAGCGGTTACGCTCCGGCATGGAGGTGATTGAGTCCACCACGCGACGGCTCATCAGCCGAAAGTCTCCTGCGTCCAAAGGAATTTTGACGCGGTTCCCCCAGTTGATGAGTTTGTAAAAAATCCTAGTCAAACTAATACGCAAATGAGTTTGATCGCTTCTGGTTTTACGCACTGCATAAACGACGTCATAACCTTGACGCCAATGCTCAAGCATCGTAAGTACTAAATGAGGGGGGTGTTGTCCGTCTGCGTCCATGAGTACGACGACCTCGCCTTGGGCGGTGTCCAGTCCCGCACTTAGGGCTGATTCCTTGCCAAAATTCCGAGATAAATTCAACCCAACGATACGCGGATCCGTGGAGCATAAATTGGTTAAAACCGCCTGTGTATGATCAGAACTGCCGTCATTGACAACGATGACTTCTAAATCATTTATTTCATGATCTAGTGTCGAAATCAACTCATTGATAAATGTTGCGAGATAGTGCGCTTCATTAAAGGCGGGGACGACAACAGACAAAGACAGGGGGGCGTTGGAGCGTGGGAGCAAACTGTGCATTTGGGAATGATGCCATGAGTTTTACAAAAACGGACTGAAAACTTGATTTTCTTTGCGAAAACTTTGAATTTTTGAGGCTAATATTCGAGCTGGTAGGTCTAGACTGTGTAGGAAATCAATTAATAAGCGCCAAGAATGATAATGTCCTGCGTCGTCTGGCTACAACGGCCTTAAAATCAGAGGATGCAAATAGTTAAACAAGAACTCAAAGAAGCGCTGATTAGCGTAGTTGAATCGTTGGCGCCTGGAGCAGGAGCACGTGCAGAGTTTGAAACTCCGAAGGTGCCAGAGCACGGGGATTTGGCCGTCACGGTGGCAATGTCCTTGGCTAAGCAGCTTAAGAAAAACCCAAGAGAATTGGCTGAAACATTAAAGCAAGGTTTGGAGGCGCAGCCAGCTTTTAAACTTTGGGTTGATGCGATGGAGATCGCAGGGCCAGGATTTTTGAATCTGCGTCTCAAACAAATCGCTCGACACCAAGTTATTAAAGAGGTTCTTGAGCAAACTAGCTCATACGGTTCTAAGGCAAAGAACGGACAAAAAGTTTTGGTTGAATTTGTTTCCGCCAATCCTACTGGGCCACTGCATGTGGGGCATGGACGACAAGCTGCATTGGGAGATGCAATTTGTAATCTTTTTGAGACTCAGGGTTGGCAAGTTCACCGAGAGTTTTATTACAACGATGCCGGGGTACAGATAAATACACTAGCTCTTAGTACACAAATGAGGGCTCGGGGCCTCAAGCCCGGAGACGCTCAGTGGCCTAGCGGTGAAAATGCGGCTGTTTACAACGGGGAATACATTGCAGATATAGCCAAAGATTTCTTGGCAAAAAAAACGGTAATCTCTGATGATAGAACTTTTACGGCGAGTGGAGATTTAGAGGATTTAGAGAGCATTAGGGAATTTGCTGTTGCCTATTTGAGACGAGAGCAAGATTTGGATTTAAAAGCATTTGCTGTGCATTTTGATGAATATTATTTAGAGTCCAGTTTATACACCACTGGTAGGGTAAAGGACGCAGTCCAGTCTATGATTGCCTCTGGACATACTTACGAGGCAGATGGGGCACTTTGGCTACGCTCAACTTCGTTTAAGGACGATAAAGACAGGGTCATGAGAAAGTCTGACGCCACCTTCACTTACTTTGTGCCAGATGTAGCCTATCACCTTAGTAAATGGGAGCGGGGCTATCAAAAAGTGATTAATATCCAAGGCACCGATCACCACGGAACAATAGCTCGCGTAAGAGCTGGTCTACAAGCTGCATCTGAGGATCAAAAACTAGGTATTCCCGCTGGATATCCAGACTACGTGCTTCACACTATGGTCAGGGTCATGAGAGGCGGCGTAGAGGTAAAAATATCAAAACGCGCTGGCAGCTATGTCACTCTCAGAGATTTGGTTGAGTGGACTTCCAAGGACGCGGTACGGTTCTTTTTATTGAGTCGTAAACCAGATACAGAATATGTATTCGATGTTGATTTAGCACTAGCTCAAAACAACGACAACCCCGTTTTTTACGTGCAGTATGCACATGCTAGGATTTGTTCTGTTTTGTTGAAAGAATTGTTAAGTAGCACTGAGCTAGACCTAGATGAAAAAGACCGGATGGAGAAGGTTCAAGAAATTACTAGATCACTTTTACATGTAAATTTAGAACCACTGGATTCAGTTGCAGCTAAAACCTTAACCTCTCAATTGGCTCGTTATCCTGATGTGTTGAGTGCGAGTTCTGAGAATTTTGCGCCTCATGACATAAGCTTTTATTTGAGAGATCTGGCAGGGGCGTATCATAGTTATTATGATGCGGAGCGAATATTAGTTGAGGATGTCAATGTTAAAAATGCGAGATTAGCTCTTGTGGCTGCAACTGCGCAGGTGATTCGCAACGGATTGTCCGTTTTGGGGGTTGGTGCTCCCACTCAGATGTAGTTACTTAAAGCTCTAAAGATTTATAAATCGGCAATCACTTAACAATCTAATTGAAATTAAATAAAAGGGATTTTTAATATGGTGTTGGCTCAAAGCAAACTGCGATCGCAAAAAGGGGGAACAATTCTTGGGTTTATCCTTGGATTGTTGGTTGGACTTCTTATCTCCTTAGGGGTTGCCATCTATGTCACGAAAGTCCCCATTCCTTTTTTGAATAAATCAGTAAGTAGAACGGCTGAGCAAGATGCGGCTGAGGAAAAAAAGAATAAAGACTGGGACCCTAACGCTCCGCTTTACAACAAGACCTCAACAAAGCCCTCTGCTGCGGCAAATGGCGCCAGCGTTGCACCGTCCAAGTCAGATGAAAAACAAGAGCCAGTGTCTGAGAAGCCCCCCTCCTCCACCGCTGATTTGATTGGAGATTTAATTCGCTCTAAGACGGATACCAGTGCTGCAAATTCAAACGGGAATACGGTTACAGCCAGTGCTCCTTCAGGGGCAAATACCCCAGCAACTGATCCCTTTTATTATTACGTTCAAGTCGGCGCATTCAGATCCAATGAGGAAGCTGAGTCTCAGCGTGCTAAATTGTCATTGCAGGGATATGACCCTCATATCTCTGACAAAGAACAGGCCGGGAAAACGGTTTTCAGAGTTCGTCTTGGGCCTTTGATGAGTAAAGATGAGGCAGAGAAAGTTCAAGTTAAGTTGGCGACTCAGAAAGTTGAGGCGGCAATTATTCGAGTTCAACGTTAAATTTACAATTGAAAATTCACTTAAATTATTCTGGGTTGAGTGAGTTTTCAACAAAATTAAAAATAACTGTAATTTAGAAATTATTAATTAAGAGGATCGACATATGAGAAGACGTGAATTTACATTGGCAACTGTCGCTTCAACCTCAGCCATTGCTATGCTTGGAGCTACTGGTAAAACGGCTTTAGCGCAAGGTGCTAAATTTGAAGAGGGAGTTGACTACATCTCCTTAGATAAGAGAATTCCAACCGAGGCAGGGAATGGAAAAATAGAGATCGTAGAGTTCTTCTGGTACAGCTGTCCCCATTGCAATGCATTTGAACCCCGATTTGAGTCTTGGATCAAAACAGCCCCCAAAGACTTCGTTATTAAACGTGCCCCTGTTCGCTTTAGGGATGACTTTGAAGCATTACAGCGCATGTACTACGTGTTAGAGACGTTGAACAAAGTGGACGCTTTGCATTCCCAAGTTTTTAAATCGATACACGTAGATCATTTAAATTTATCTACATCAGAGAGTTTGGCTAATTGGGCGAATTCACGTGGTATTGAAAAAACTAAATTCATGGAGCTATTCAACTCTTTTGGCGTTGCCACTCAAGCAAAAAGAGCAGCCCAGTTACAAGAGGCCTACAAAGTTCAAGGTGTACCAGCATTAGGTATTGCGGGCAGGTTTTACACAGATGGCTCCTTAGCTGGCAGTATGGAACGAGCTTTGCAAGTAGTGGAATATTTAGCAAATGAAGTAAGAAAAGGTAGATAAGTCTTGCAATTAAGGCATAGACTGGCCCTACAATACAGGCATGAAATATATTAACGCAATTTTCGTGCCTTGAAACGATTCATTCTAGCCCTCACTGTGTTCGCAAGTCCCATGCTTTTGGGTCAGGGAGCCGTACACGCTGAAAAAGCCGATCGAGACAAGCCGCTGAAGATAGAGGCTGACAAGTTAGATTACGATGATTTAAAACAGCAAAGCGTATTTACGGGCCGTGTCAGTTTGGTCAAGGGCTCCATAGAGATGCGGGGAGATCGTTTGGATGTAAGACAAGATCCTGACGGATTTCAATACGCTGTTTTGACTCCTTCAGTAGGTTCTCGTTCTAGTTACAGACAAAAAAGAGATATTCAAAATGAGAGCATTGAGGGTATAGCTCAAAGGATTGAGTACGACGGCAAAGAGGACAAGATCTATTTAATTGGCAATGCTGAATTAAAACGTTACAGGGGGTTGGTGGTTAGTGATGAACTGAGCGGACAGCGCATCGTCTATGAAAACCTAACTGATAAATTTACTGTGGATGGCAAGTTGCCTGCAGGATTAGGGGTCGGCTTAGGTAATGCTAGTGGAACTGGTGCAGGATCAAGGGTCAAAGCAATTCTTTCTCCAGCAAAACCCTCCGAGGTAAAGCAGTGAACAGCCCGACTCAGTCCATACCGTTTGTGGCTAGTCGGCTTGAGGCGCACAATTTACAAAAATCATACGGAAGCCGTAAAGTCGTACGAGACGTATCGGTTGCGGTCAACAAGGGCGAGGTTGTTGGCTTGCTTGGCCCCAATGGCGCAGGAAAGACAACGTCGTTTTATATGATTGTGGGACTAGTACGAGCGGATGCCGGGAGGATCTACATTGATGGACAATCTATAGAGCATTTGCCTATTCATAGGCGCTCGCGCTTGGGGCTGAGTTATTTGCCCCAAGAGGCTTCTATATTTAGAAAATTAAATGTTGCTGAAAACGTAAGAGCGGTGCTTGAACTTCAGCACGATGAGGAAGGTAAATTTCTCAGTGAAGATCAAATTGAGAAAAAATTAACTGAATTACTTGCTGAGTTGAGAGTTGAGCATCTGCGAGATTCGCCCGCCATTGCTCTATCGGGTGGTGAGAGGCGCCGCGTAGAGATAGCAAGAGCCCTTGCAACTCAACCTAGATTTATTTTGCTTGATGAACCCTTTGCAGGTATTGATCCCATCGCAGTTATTGAGATACAAAGGATCATTCGGTTTTTAAAAGGCAAAGGAATTGGTGTTTTGATTACGGACCATAATGTGCGTGAAACATTGGGTATCTGTGATCATGCTTGTATCATTAGCGAGGGTAATTTATTGGCACAGGGAACACCCGCAGAGATTGTAGACAACTCCGAAGTACGAAGAGTGTACTTGGGTGAACATTTTAGAATGTAAGGCACAGGCACATACGCATGAAACAAGGTCTGTCACTAAGAGTTTCTCAGCATCTTGCGCTGACTCCGCAGTTACAGCAGTCTATTCGTCTTTTACAACTCTCTACGCTTGAGCTCGGTCAAGAGATAGAGCAAATGTTAGACGACAATCCTTTTTTAGAAAAAGAGTTTGAACTCGCACAAAGCGAAGAATATGGTCTTGATCAGCAAGATGTTCCTGTTAAAAGGGAGGACGATGGTGACGGTGAAGGTAGTCCAGAGCTTTTAGGCATTGCAGATACTGGTGCTGACACACTAGAAAGTCTGGAGATAGAGGCGAACACCTCTGCAGCCCTAGAAACTGATCTTCCAGTACAGGATTTATGGGACGGGCCTATTGACCGAGCAAGTGAAATAAGAGTCGAGGCCAACGCTTCCTCAGAGACTGAGCCAGATGTGCAGGGTGTTGCTGAGAACTGGGATGGAGACGGAAGTTTTGAATTCTCTGCAGATGATTCAGAGTGGGGAGGAGACGCCCCTGCCTCTCAAAATAACTCAAGAGAGGAGACCGCTCAGGCCAGTGAGTTGGCCCGTAGTCAAGAGTCGATGACGGAGTTTTTGCACCGCCAAGCTCTTTCACTTCGATTGAGTGAGACAGATGTTGCGGCGCTCCGGTTCCTGATTGAGTCATTAAATGATGATGGATATTTGGAAGATACCCTAAGATCCTTGGCCGAGAGTTTGGCTGGAGACAACGAGGAAGAGTGTGAGGAGTTAGAGCACCGCCTAACAGTTGCTCTGCGATTGTTGCAAAGTCTTGAACCAACGGGAATTGGTGCTAGAGATTTAGCGGAGTGTTTAACTCTTCAACTTAAAGCGATGGTCGGCTCTGACCCAGAAGTAGAGGAGGTGCGAGCTGTCGCCTTACAGATATGCTCAGGTACTCTTGATTTACTGGCCAAGCGGGATGTTAAACGTTTAGTTGCACTGACCTCCTCCAACGATGGCTTAGTTAAGTCTGCCATCGCAATGATTGCAAGGCTTGAGCCCAAGCCTGGACGCAGATTCGTTGATTTAGAGAGGCAAGTCGTTATCCCAGATGTACTCGTTACTAGGACTGGAGAAGATAGAAGTGGGCAGCCGAAGTTCCAAGTTATTTTAAATCCAGATGTTATGCCTCGTTTGAAGGTGAACGACATATATGCCAGTGCATTAAAGTTTAGCGGTAAGAACGAAGGTCATTTGGGATTACAGCAAAGGCTTCAAGAGGCTAGGTGGTTTATTAAAAATATTCAACAACGGTTTGATACTATATTGAGAGTAAGTACTGCGATTGCGCAAAGGCAGAAAAACTTCTTTATACATGGTGAGCTTGCAATGAAGCCTATGGTTCTTCGTGAAATAGCAGATGAACTTGGACTCCATGAGTCTACGATAAGCAGAGTGACCACTTCTAAATTCATGTCCACACCCTACGGCACATTTGAGTTGAAATATTTCTTTGGCTCTGGCTTGGGAACAGACAGCGGCAACAACGCTTCAAGTACGGCTGTTAGGGCGTTGATTAAACAACTTGTGGCAAGTGAAAATCCCAAAAAACCCCTCTCAGATAACCAACTCTCCGATATGCTTAAAGAGCAAGGTATTGACTGTGCAAGGCGCACTGTTGCTAAATACAGAGAAGCGCTTCGAATAGCGCCTACACATTTAAGACGAACACTGTGAATTCACTACTACTTTTTCTTCCCTGCGCAGCAGGGCTAGAAGTTTATCTTGCCTATGAAATATATCAAATATTAGGGGCCTCAGTTCAAGAGCTGAGAACAATGCGTGGGGGCGTTCAGATAAAGGCCGCTTGGCGTGATGCCTTGTTGCTTAATCTTCATTCACGACTTGCTCAGCGTGTTTTAATACAGTTACAAGATCAACCTTATCAAAGCGAACAAGACATTTATAACGCTGCGCAATCCGTAGCTTGGGAGTTGTGGTTTGATATAAAAAGTAGTTTCAAAGTCGACATCACAGCGCAACATAGTCCATTAAAGAGTTTGAACTTTGCAACGCTTAGGGTCAAAGACGCCGTGGCTGATCGGTTTAGAGACAGGACGGGTGAGCGCCCCAACGTAGAGACTTTCCGTCCCGATGTGCGCATTCATGCGCATTTGACTGCTGAGCGCGTTATCCTTTATTTAGATACGTCTGGAGAGCCTCTTTTTAAACGGGGATGGAGGTTTGAGAAGGGAGACGCACCGCTCAAAGAAACCTTGGCAGCCGCCATGCTTGCTGCTAGTGGATGGAGCATGCCCGTATTGCAAGAGGGCACCAGCACGCCATTGAGCGGATCAAAAAGTGGTGTTGAACTTGGGCAAGCACTTTATGATCCTTGCTGTGGAAGCGGCACGATAGTGATCGAGGCGGCCCAAATTGCTTGTCAAATTGCAAGCGGCATAAATAGACGCTTTGGATTTGAAAAATTAAGGCCATTCGAGTCTCGTCTTTGGAATGAACTGAAAGATACAGCGAAAGCTAAGCAAGTGCCGGCAAGAGCTGAGATTTTCGGAAGCGATATTTCTCACCGAATGGTGGACTTTGCTGAACAAAACGCTATAAAGGCTGGCGTATCAGAAGTTACAAAATTTCGCGCCGGGGACGCATTACAAAGGATGCCCCCTCTTGATGGGGGTGGCCTATTGATGTTAAATCCACCTTATGGTGAGCGAATTGAAACTGCAGGTGTTGCTGGAGCACGCCAAAACGCAACAACCGAAGACGGTGGCGAGTTTTATGCCCAATTGGCAACGCATCTTAAAACCAACTACACAAATTGGACCGCCTGGATTTTGACGCCTGATATGAAGCTTTCAAGCAAAATGCGACTCAAGGAAAATCGACGTATACCGATGTGGAATGGTCCAATTGAGTGTAGATTATTCAGATATGAAATAAAAAAAGGACGTATGGCAGATGCAACCTAATCAGTCTGAGGCCTGGGTGGTGATTGACACCAATGTGGCATTGGACCTGTGGGTTTTCAAGGACACGAGGACAGAGGACTTGAAAAACGCGCTAGATAAAAAAACTCTAAATTGGATTGCGACAGCTGCGATGAGGGAGGAGCTGAAAAGAGTCTTAGATTATCCCCATATCAAGCTCAGAGTGCTTAAGATGCAGAAAAGCTTGGGTGATTTAATGGCTAATTTTGACGCGCTCGTGGATATAAAAGCAGACGTACCTAAGTGTAAATTCACCTGCAAAGATCCAGATGATCAAAAGTTTATAGATTTAGCGGTCTTTTATAGCTCTGAGTTAATTAGCAAAGACAAGTGTGTATTGACAATGAAAAACAGACTACAGCGCCTAGGGGTTGTGGTTCACTCGCAGTGGCCCCAAAAGTCGAGCTAATTTGAAAAAATAAACTCGGTATTCGTTATTAAATTGAGTGTGTCGGTTTAGCCAACCAGAGCTGCTCTCATATCGGAGATGACTGAGGCATAATTTTTTTGTCCGAAGATGGCACTTCCTGCCACAAAAGCATCTGCACCAGCATCGGCAACACTTCGAATATTCTCGACTTTAATACCGCCATCAACTTCAAGGTGAATAGATTTTCCGCATGCTTGAATTAATTTCTTTACCCGCTCTATTTTCTTAAGAGAGGAGCCAATAAAAGATTGGCCGCCAAAACCTGGGTTGACGCTCATAATCAAAATCAAATCTAACTCGTCGATGACTTCATTCAATATATCTATAGGTTGAGCGGGATTGAATACCAAACCCACTTTGCAACCTGCAGACTTGATCGCTTGAATGCTCCTGTGGACATGATGGCTTGCGTCGGGGTGAAAGCTGATTAGGTCAGCGCCAGCAACAGCAAAAGCCTGCGCAATAGCATCCACAGGCTCGACCATAAGGTGAACATCAATTGGCACGGGTTTTTTATCTGATGTGTAAGCAAGGGGCTTTAGAGCCTGACATATCATTGGCCCAAAGGTTAAATTGGGCACATAATGGTTGTCCATCACATCAAAGTGTATCCAATCAGCGCCAGCGTGAATGACTTTTTGTATTTCTGCCCCAAGTTGGGTAAAGTCTGCAGATAAGATGGAGGGGGAGATGATGAATTTGTTAGTCATTTTTAATTCCAAAAACCTAGCACTTAATTCATTTTGAAAAGATCATTGTGAAAAAGCTTTGATCGGCGTTAAGAGCGTTGATTTTGTCATAGATTAATACAGCTTACTTTATCCATACTACCTCATTTATACGAAGCCAAATTTTGCCAATCTTGGGTCGGTTTTTTTCAAATGAATAGGATTTTTTCGTTATTTTTGGGTTTGTTGCTTAGGCAGTGCCAAAATACACTTTGCTTAAGCATAAGATTATTACAAATTAATTTTCCTTCAATTGAATACTCACAAATTTATTAGATGTCTAAATACGAACTCAAAGTAGAAGTAAAGCCCCAGTATATGGCCGAGCACTCATCGGCTGAACAGGAAATATATTCATTTAGTTATGCTGTCAGCATTAAAAATGTAGGCTCAGTTGCAATCCAATTAATTTCTAGAACTTGGCACATTAACGATGCCAATGGATTTCATGAAAAAGTTAAAGGTTTGGGAGTGGTTGGATATCAACCATTGATTCAACCGGGCGAGGTGTTTGAATACTCAAGTGGAGCCAGACTTCGAACCCCTACAGGCACGATGCATGGAAGTTATTTTTGTGTTGCTGAGGACGGTGAAAAATATGAGGTTGATATACCCATGTTTGTCTTAGACGCTTTAAGTGACGAGGACCGTCGTCCAAACCTACATTAAAAGGGAAATAGATGGGAGAGTTTGACGTTATCGCTCAGTACTTTACCAGGCCTCCTAAAAGAGCTTTGTTAGCTGGGGGCGATGACTGTGCTTTGTTGCAACCCAATCAAGGAATGGTCCAATGCATCAGCAGTGATATGCTGATAGAGGGACGACATTTCTTATCTACAGTATCCCCATACAGGCTGGGGGTAAAGGCGCTGGCGGTTAATTTAAGTGATTTGGCTGCTTGTGGAGCTACTCCCACAGCATTTACTTTGGCAATCTCTTTGCCTGAAATAAACATATCTTGGCTGGAGTCATTTTCTAATGGGCTTTGGGATACTGCGGACGAATATTCAATTGATTTAATTGGTGGGGATACGACAAAGGGCCCGTTGAGTATTTGTATAACTGTGTTTGGGGAGACGCCGGCAAATGAGGTGCTACTTCGTAGCGGGGCAAAGTTGGGAGATGATATTTATGTAAGCGGAACACTTGGAGATGCACGGTTAGCTCTTGAGGTTTTTAGGGGTTCACAGAGCTTGGATAGAGAATCTTTTGAGCGCGTAAGAATGCGTTTAGAACAGCCCACACCAAGAATCAATCTTGGCGTGGCGCTTAGAAGAATTGCCAATTCCTGTATTGATATCAGCGATGGACTGGTTGGAGATTTGGGACACATCTTAAAACGTTCTAACGTCGGAGCAACACTTAGTACGGATTGGATCCACGAAAGTGCAGCTATAACGCAGGATTTGCAAAGGCTAGAAGTTCATAAAAGGTTGGATTACGTATTGAGTGGCGGAGATGATTACGAGTTGTTGTTTACTGCAAGTCCACATTTACGCGAACAAGTAGCAATTGCAAGTCACAAAAGTCTTACACCAGTGACCCGTATTGGCTTGGTTTCGGCCGAATTAGGTTTAAAGCTTCTTGACTTAAAAGGTGAAATAATGAGCCAACAGTTTTCGTCCTTCGATCACTTTCACGCGGCATAGTAAATGATTAATTCACGCTTTTTACTCTCTCATCCAGCGCATTTTATGGCGCTCGGATTTGGCTCTGGAATGAGCAAGATAGCTCCAGGTACAGTTGCTACTCTTTGGGCATGGGCTGTGTATTTGGTCTTGGCAATTTGGCTTCAGCCACGCGAGATTGGGGTTGTGATTGCAGTCTCGACTTTGGTTGGATGGTGGGCTTGCACAGTGACGGCTGATCATTTGCTAGATAAGGACCCGGGTGCAATTGTTTGGGATGAGATTGTCGCTTTTTGGCTGATCATGTGGATTTGGATGCCGGTTGGTTTTGGTGGCCAATTTGCAGCGTTTGTTATATTTAGATTTTTTGATATTGCAAAGCCTGGTCCGATTCGTTGGGCTGATCAATACTTTAAGGGTTGGGGGTATAAAGGGGGATGGGGGATTTTATTTGATGACTTTGTCGCCGCCTTTTGTACTTTGTTGGTCTTGGCCATATGGCGAGTGACTTGAGGGGGTTTATATGAAAAATGAAGAAGATTTAGTAATTTCGGTTTCCAAGGCTTTGATGCAAAGGGGTTGGTCAATGTGTACCGCTGAGAGTTGCACAGGCGGGCTGATTGCAGCAAGTTGTACAAATCTGGCAGGGTCAAGTGATTGGTTTGAGAGGGGTTTTGTTACTTACTCAAATGCATCAAAGACCGAGCTCTTAGGAGTTGATGCACTTTTGGTCCAACAGCACGGCGCTGTAAGTGAGGAAGTGGCACGCGCTATGGCGCTTGGAGCGTTGAGGCATTCAAGAGCGCAGGTATCTGTAGCCGTGACGGGCGTAGCTGGACCAACGGGAGGGAGTGCTGGCAAGCCTGTTGGGACTGTGTGGTTCGCCTGGGCTCTGCCAAGTGATGGGGGCCCAACGGTTGGGGCTGATGCAATATGGTTGAGTAGTGAGCGAGCTCAATTTGATGGAGACCGAGCACAGGTTCGCAAGCAAACTGTTGCTTATGCTTTGTCAGGTATTGCTAAATTTATGGCTATTGAGTGATAAGCAGGTCAAAGCTGTTGCTTTTTCTAATGTAAACTAGACACTTATGTTTATACATTCCACCACTGTTACAGGTTGTAGTTACCGGGGAGCTTGGCCCTGGCGTGGCTAACCTCATTAAAAGCTTTGAATATTCATTAAAGCGAACAAGCGTAAAAAACGAGTTAAAGTTTCGCTAAATCTTTTTGTCTAACTTGATTGCCAATTATTTTCAGGCACTCAGTAACACTTAACTCGCAAAACTTTTAAATTTGGATCCAATAGTTGGGTCGGTGTTGTGGAGAATATTTTGTTATCAGTTAAAGAATTTGATGAGTTAGTGGCCCAGGGTTACAACAAAATACCCATGATTGAGCAAGCATTTGCCGATCTTGAAACCCCTCTTACTTTGTATCTTAAGCTCACTCAGTCTTCTTTTTCTAAAGAAGAGCCCTTGGGCAAGAACAGCTTCTTACTGGAGTCTGTTGTCGGTGGAGAGCGATTTGGTCGCTATAGTTTTATAGGGCTACCCGCTAAAACTTGGGTGCAATCGAATGGATTTGGCGACTCGGCAAAAACACAGGTAGTGCATTTGGGCCAAGTCATTGAGGAACATTTTGGAAACCCACTCGATTTTATTGCTCAATATCAAAAGCGATTTAAAGTAGCGTTAAGACCCGGATTACCTAGGTTTTGTGGTGGACTTGCCGGGTATTTTGGATACGATAGCGTTCGCTATATTGAGAAAAAGTTAGAGAAAACTTGCCCGCCAGACAGTCTTGGGTGTCCAGATATTTTGTTGCTCCAAACGGAGGAGCTGGCGGTGATAGATAACTTGTCTGGAAAATTGTTCATCATCGTTTATGCAGATCCTAGGGATCCTGATGCATATGGGGTTGCCAAAGAAAGGTTAAAGTTTTTAAAGGCAAAACTATCTACCCCCGTCGTGGTCCCTTCCCTTGAGCCTGTTACTTCACAAAGTGTTATTCGAGAGTTTGCTAAAGCAGATTTTTTAAAGGCAGTTGACCGTGCAAAACATCTGATAGAGAGCGGTGACTTTATGCAGGTGCAGGTAGGCCAACGGTTGAAAAAGAGTTTCACCCAAAATCCTTTATCCCTGTATAGAGCGCTACGTTCACTGAACCCTAGCCCCTATATGTACTTTTACAACTTCGGAGATTTTCAAGTCGTTGGTGCGTCCCCTGAGATTTTGGTGCGCCATGAGCCGACTCCCCAAGGGTCTAAAGTAACCATTCGTCCTTTAGCGGGTACCAGACCTAGAGGTGCAAATGAGGAACAGGATCTGGCGACCGAGCAAGAGTTGATCAACGATCCTAAAGAGCGCGCTGAGCACGTCATGTTGATTGACCTTGCAAGAAACGATATCGGAAGGATCGCCAAGTCTGGCAGTGTGAAAGTAACAGAGGCCTTTAAGGTAGAGCGCTATAGCCACGTTATGCACATAGTTAGTAACGTTGAAGGATTGGTCAAGGAAGGCTTAGATAGCATGGATATTTTTAAAGCCACCTTTCCAGCGGGAACCTTGACAGGGGCTCCAAAGGTACATGCAATGGAGTTGATTGATCAATTAGAGCCAACAAAACGCGGTATTTACGGTGGTGCGTGCGGATATTTAAGTTTTGCCGGGGATATGGATATTGCCATCGCAATTCGAACTGGGATAATCAAGGATGGACAGCTTTATGTTCAAGCTGCGGCCGGAGTGGTTGCTGACTCTGTCCCAGAGCTTGAATGGATGGAGACAGAGCACAAAGCGAGAGCTTTACTTCGTGCCAGTGAATTGGTTGAGGAGGGTTTGCTGTGAGTGGACTCAAGATTTTGATGGTCGACAATTACGACTCTTTCACCTACAACATTGTTCAATATTTCGCTGAGCTTGGAGCCGAGGTAAAGGTCCTTAGAAATGATGAACTCACACTTGAGGACATTGCATCAATTAAACCAGATCGGTTGGTAATTTCACCTGGACCTTGCTCCCCCATGGAGGCCGGAATCTCAGTTCCCGCTATTCAGCACTTTGCAGGCAAAATCCCAATTCTTGGTGTTTGTTTGGGTCATCAAAGCATTGGGGCAGCATTTGGTGGACGAGTTGTTCGAGCTAAGACTTTGATGCATGGAAAAACCAGTTTGATGAGCACGGCGGGAGTAGGCGTTTTTAGTGGACTGCCTGCCCAATACACTGTCAACAGGTACCACTCTTTAGCAATTGAGCGTGAGTCTTTCCCTGCACAGCTTGAGATTACAGCATGGTGTGATGATGGCGAGATTATGGGAGTTAGACACAAGGAAGTGTATGTTCAGGGCGTGCAATTTCATCCGGAATCGATATTGACTGAGCATGGACACGCGCTGCTCAACAATTTTATGAATCTATCTTAATTTTATTCTTTTAAAAAATTTAAATTTAATTATTTCCTATGAGTATTACTGCAACAGAGGCCTTACAAAGAACCATTGAGCACCGCGAGATATTTCACGACGAAATGCTTCACCTGATGCGCATGATCATGAAAGGGGAGATGTCGCCGCTGATGATGGCAGCGATATTGACAGGTCTAAGAGTCAAGAAAGAAACAATAGGAGAGATCACTGCAGCAGCGCAAGTGATGCGTGAGTTCGCAACTCCTGTACACGTTAAAGACGCAACACATTTGGTGGATATAGTGGGCACAGGAGGGGACGGCTCACACACTTTTAATATCTCCACCTGCTCTATGTTCGTAGTCAGTGCTGCCGGGGCACGGGTCAGCAAACACGGTGGACGAAGTGTTAGCAGCAAAAGCGGTAGTGCCGATGTGCTTGAGAGTTTGGGGGTGAATATTAACTTAAAGCCCACAGACATCGCAAATTGCATTGATCAACTTGGGGTCGGGTTTATGTTTGCGCCCAATCATCACCCCGCCATGAAAAATGTAGCGCCTGTGAGAAAAGAGTTAGGGGTTAGGACAATATTTAATATTCTCGGCCCCTTAACCAACCCGGCCCAAGCCCCTAATATTTTGATGGGGGTTTTTCATGAAGACTTAGTCGGAATCCAAGTGCGTGCGCTTGAGCGACTTGGCGCCAAGCACGCCTTGGTCGTTTACGGACGGGATGGTTTGGATGAGGTTAGTTTAGGTGCAACTACTTTGGTTGGCGAGCTAAAAGACGGCAAAATTACTGAATATGAAGTCCATCCGGAGGATTTTGGTTTGCCGATGAGTGGATTAAGATCGCTGAAGGTGAACACTGCAGAGGAGTCAAAGGCTATGCTAATGTCTGTGCTGCAAAATGAGAGCGGACCCCCACTTGATGTGGTTTGTTTGAACGCGGCGGCGGCTTTGTACGCTGCAAATGTGGTTGAAAATATAAGGGATGGTCTTATCTTGGCCAAACAGACAATTGAATCTGGTGCAGCTTTGAATAAATTGAAAGACATGGTTTCACTGACTCAAAAATTGACTTTAAGCACTTAAGTCTTTTTCAAACAAACAAATCCAAAATATGAGTGACATATTAAAAGAAATCGTGGCTGTGAAGCAAGACGAAGTTGCAGCAAGTAAAAGGAAGATGTCCCTAGAGGCCATCAGAGATGATGCTTTTACAAGGGTTATGACGCGGGACTTTGTGGGGGCTATCAAAGCCAAAATTACAGAGGGCCTTTCTGCAGTGATTGCCGAGGTAAAAAAAGCGAGCCCTTCAAAGGGTGTTTTGCGCGAGGACTTTGTAGCAGCAGATATTGCCCAAAGTTATGCTCAGTCTGGCGCCGCGTGTTTGTCTGTTTTGACGGACAAACAGTTTTTTCAAGGAAGTGTTGACTATCTCAAACAGGCTCGTGCCTCTTGTGATTTGCCTGTACTTAGAAAGGATTTTATTGTTGATGCGTACCAAGTTTATGAATCAAGGTGTATGGGTGCAGATTGCATTTTGTTGATTGCAGCTTGCCTAGAAGATCCGCAGATGGTGGAGTTCGAGGCTATTGCGATGAGTCTTGGGATGGCTTGTTTGGTGGAGGTACATGACCAATTTGAGTTGGAAAGAGCTTTGAAGCTTAAAACACCTTTGGTTGGTGTTAACAACAGAAATTTAAGAACATTTGAGGTTGATTTATCAACTTCGATAGGTATGGTTGCGAAGGTGCTTGAGCAAAGCGCGGATAAAATTGTGATCTCTGAGAGTGGTATTCAAACCAAACAAGATATTGCCCGGTTAAGGGAGGCCAAGGTTAATGCCTTTTTAGTGGGCGAGGCATTTATGCGGGCGCCAGATCCTGGCGAGGCGATGGCACATTTGTTTTTTGACGACTCGGTTGTCTAATTTCAAAGGGATATTACCCAATGGGCTTCCAACATGATGGAACATGATCAGGACTCAACTCGCAAATTTAACTTTGACATTGGAGATGGGTGTCTTGAGAGTTTTGATCCAATGGGGGAGGCTTTAGTTCTCGGCCTTGATCCGAAGTGGCTAGATCTTCTAAGAATATTTTGGAGGTCTGAATTAGGCCTCCGTTTGGCTGAGTTCATTAAGGCGCGAATTAATAGCGGTGCTAGGATCTATCCAAAGGACGTTTACCGTGCCTTGCAACTAACTCCATTTGACGAAGTGAGCATCGTTATTTTGGGTCAAGACCCCTATCACGGCCCAGGACAAGCACACGGACTAAGCTTCTCAGTACCAAAAGGCGTTAAGACGCCGCCGTCTTTAGCTAATATTTTTAAAGAGCTTGTTCGTGATCCATTGATCGAAGGGTTTCATACGCCGGAGTCTGGAAACTTGGAGGCCTGGGCTCAAAAAGGAGTGCTTTTACTAAATACGACTCTAACTGTTGAGCAAGGGGCCCCTGCCTCACACTCTGGGCAAGGTTGGGAAGTGTTGACAGACTTGCTTATCAATGCCCTTGCAGAGCAAGATCGCCCTATTGTTTTTATGCTTTGGGGAGCACATGCACAGTCAAAGGAGCAAGGCATCCGTAGGGCAAAGGGTTGGAATGAATTGCAAAAGCTTGTTTTAAGTTCAAACCACCCTTCCCCGCTTTCGGCTCTTAGGGGGAAGACTCCCTTTATTGGTAATGGTCATTTCTCGTCGGCCAAAAATTGGTTAAGTAAACACGGCATTGACAGAAGTTGGGCTGTGTAAGTAACTAAATAGGATTACTTGCGATGTGAAAAAATTAATGATCTTTTCTAAACGTCCCTTTGTTTGTGTGTTTTAAGGATTAGAAAAAGACAAAACGAACATAAAACATTCTAAGAAAGTCTTTCCAAATAAAGCTAAACTAGCAGTCTAGAGCAAGAAATTTAGCCAAATTTATGTTATATTATCGGGTTCGCCGGAGGGGTGCCCGAGTGGCTAAAGGGGGCAGACTGTAAATCTGTTGGCTTACGCCTACATTGGTTCGAATCCAATCTCCTCCACCATCGAAAGACGTGTGCCTGAATGGGCATCCGGCGACATTGGTAGTGTGTTTAGATTTAGTGCGGGATTAGTTTAATGGTAAAACTACAGTTTTCCAAACTGTTGTCGAGAGTTCGATTCTCTCATCCCGCTCCATTAATTTGGTGATTTTGGATTTGGTGATTTTGGCGGTGAGTTGGTAATGCCCATGTGGCTCAGTGGTAGAGCACTCCCTTGGTAAG
>CAIWAO010000076.1 GCA_903910745.1 uncultured Burkholderiales bacterium | reverse complement strand
GCTAAAAAAGTTGTAGCAAAGAAGTCAGTTGCTAAAAAAGTAGTTGCTAAAAAAGTTGTAGCAAAGAAGTCAGTTGCTAAAAAAGTAGTTGCTAAAAAAGTTGTAGCAAAGAAGTCAGTTGCTAAAAAAGTAGTTGCTAAAAAAGTAGTTGCCAAAAAAGCAGTAGTTAAGCCATTAGCTAAGTCAACCAAAAAGGCAGTAAAACCAGCATCTAAACCAGTTGCTAAAACTGCTACTAAAGCAACTCATAAAGCATCTCAAAAACCAACATCCAAAGTCGTCGCTAAGAAAGCTGTATCTCCTAAATCTAAACCGATTCCCAAAAAGTCTTCCGCCCCAGCCAAAACGCCAAAGGTAGTTAAAGCTGTTAAAGCGGTAAAACCTATCAAACCTGCTAAGCCTGTTAAAGAGGTGAAGCCCAAAATCGACAAAGCTTTGGCCAAAATTGCCAAAGAAGAAGCAAAAGCTTTAGCAAAAGCTGCCAAGCTTGCCGCTAAGGCTCTTGAAGATACTCAGAAAAAATCCCCTCGCGCTGCTAAAGCGATATCTCTCATGCCACCCCCCCCTGGACAAATGGTGGCATCCACAACCGCAAAGGCAAGTTATACCCCTATGTCCACACCACAGTTACCAAACGTTGTGCCGGTCGTTCACAAAAAGGACGCTAAACTGGCTAACAATTGGAAGTCAAAGCCTTTACAAGATTTGAGCGATGAAGAAGTGCTCTCTATGCCTGATTCGGAGTACATGAATGATACTCAGTTGGCCTTTTTCAGGATCAAACTCGTGCAACTTAAAAACGATATTTTGGCTAATGCTGAAGGCACGACCGAGCACCTCAGAGAAGACACTATCGTGGTACCTGATCCAGCAGACCGAGCAACCATTGAGGAAGAGCACGCTTTAGAGCTCAGAACCAGAGACCGTGAGAGAAAGTTGCTCAAGAAGATTGAGCAATCCATCACCCGGATTGATGCAGGTGATTATGGTTACTGTGATGAAACAGGTGAATCAATCGGTGTGGGGCGTTTACTTGCTAGGCCCACAGCTACCTTGTCCTTAGAAGCGCAACAACGCCGCGAACTCAAACAAAAGATGTTTGGCGACTAAAGGGTTGCTGCTGAAGCTATAGAGCAGTTTAATTTTGCTACTCTAGCTTGAACATTAAAAATTCAAGGTTTCATTGATTGCTGAATTTTTTCAGCAATCATATTGGCTGTGACCGCCGATAAGGTCCAGCCCAAGTGTCCGTGTCCCGTGTTGTAAAAGACGTTGTTTGCCACGCCTTGCCCAACTCGAGGCATCATGTTTGGCAACATGGGTCGCAGTCCTGCCCAAGGAACGACTGAGCTGGTATTTATCCTGGGAAAACACTCCTTTACCCAACTAATCAATGGATTGATCCGGTCTGCTCGGATGTCTCGGTTATAGCCATTGAACTCTGCAGTCCCCGCAACTCTAAAGCGATCAAGCCCCAAACGACTCGTCACTAGTTTTGTTTCATCATCCAACAGACTCACATTTGGGGCACCTTCTTGGCTTTGTGTGTCCTTTAAATTAACCGTGATCGAATATCCTTTTACTGGATAGATATTGACTCTGTCACCGAGTTGCTGTGCAAAGCCTCTGCTCTCAACACCTGCACAAATGACAACACCATCAAAGTTATGCTGAGTAGGGGTCGCATTTTGAGAATACACATGGGCGCTAAAAACGCCGTTGATGTTTCTTAGGGACTTAACGTTTTGATCGTACAAAATCTTAACCCCTAGTCGCTGTGCAGCTAGGGCTAAGCCTGTCGTGAATTTATGGATGTCTCCAGTTGAATCGCTCTCTGTAAAAAAACCTCCGTAATAAGAGCCTGCCAAAGTAGGTTCAATGGCAAGCATCTCTTTTGGCGTAACTGCCTGTCTAGATAAGCCCCCTTGGGCAAGAAGTTTGGACACCTTTGCTGCATGATCGAATCCAGCCTTGTCGCGGTAAATATGTAAGATTCCCTCTTTCTTTAAATCAAAGTCAATGTTCTCTTGAGTTGCCCAATCAAACAAATAGTTACGCGATGCAATAGCAAGTTTGGTCGTATCTACGGTATTGGTCTCGTAATCTGGCATGGCCGCTATGAACTCTGCAAACCAAGACAATTTGTGCCAACTCGGTTTGGGGTTTATGAGTAAAGGGGCGTCGCCTTTGAGCATCCATTTGATGCCCTTCACAATGTTGGACCAGTGATTCCAAACCTCAGCGTTAGAGGCCGAGAGTTGGCCGCCATTGGCAAAGGAAGTTTCCATCGCACTGTAGCGATGACGCTCAAACAATGTGACCTCAAAGCCGCGTTTGGCTAAGGCGTAAGCAGTCGTAACTCCGGTGATTCCGCCACCAATGATTGCAATTGATTTCATGCTCAGATCTTTCAAAACGTCAAAAGGGTTTTGCGCAGCAACGAAATGGTGCTTGCGCGCCCCTTCTGTTTTGGACCTGAGAGATTCTCAACAAAATGTTTTGTTGATTGCTCCTGCGGTGAGTTGATGGACGATTTCATCAACTACTCTTCAGAATGATTTTTGATATCGGTCCTTTAGCCTGAGAGTTTCCGGGGCGGTTGCTCCTTCGGCGCTACACGGGGATAGTCTCTCCCGATATCAAATGAATAATTGTGGCTTATTTTTTTAAATATTCTCCTACCAGTTGTGCCCAATATTGGGACCCAATGGAGATGATCTTATCATTAAAGTCATATCCTGGGTTGTGAACCATGCAAGAACTGGTTGAATCAGTACAAACGACTCCGTTTGAATCTACGTCTGTATTGCCAATTAAAAAATAGCAACCAGGAATTTTCTCTAACATGAAGGAGAAATCTTCGCTCGCAGTGAGCGCAGGACCCTGCAAATGCACCCGCTCGTTGCCGTATAGGCTTAGTGCAACGCCTGTGGCTAAGTCTGTTTCCAAGGCGTTATTCACAAGCACTGTATAGCCCGCTCTCCAATCTATTTCTACACTGAGACCGTAACTCTGCGCTTGAGCAGTGATCAAAGATTTTATTCGTACTTCAAGTAATTGACGGACCTTGGGATCTAAGGCTCTTATGCTTAACTCCAATGTCGCAGAGGCAGGGATTACATTGTTAGCCTGCCCCGAATGCACCGCACCGACTGTAACCACTGCAGTTTGCTGAGGATCTACATTTCTTGCCACAACAGTTTGCAATGCCATAATGATTGACGCCGCAGCGACGACTGGGTCTTGAGCAAGGTGGGGCATTGCGCCGTGCCCCCCTTTGCCTAGTAATTTAATGGTTGCATAATCACTTGACGCCATCATTGAACCGTGGCGGAAAACAAAATGTCCAACCGGGACACCAGGCATGTTGTGCATAGCAAATATACTGTCACATGGAAATAGGTCAAATAGACCATCCTCCATCATCTTTAATGCACCTCCACCGCCTTCCTCTGCGGGCTGAAATATCAAATTCAAAGTCCCGTCAAACTCAACTGTTTCTGCAATTATTTTTGCCGCAGCCAGTAATGTTGCTGTATGTCCATCATGACCACAACCGTGCATCACACCAGGTCTTTCGCTTTGCCAATTAAGCTTCGTCTCCTCTTGAATTGGTAAAGCGTCCATGTCTGCTCGAATACCAACAGTCTTGGTCGAGTTGCCACGTTTGAGAGTAGCTACTACACCTGTCCTCCCCAGTCCGCGGTGGACTTTGTAGCCCCAGTTTAAGAGCTTACCAGCAACCAGTTCAGAGGTTCGGTGTTCATCAAATGCAAGCTCAGGGAATTTGTGTATGTCATGTCTGAGTTGAATGAATTCATCCAATCGCTCAACCATAGCGTCGCCCATGTAACTCATTTCATTGAGGCTGTAGGTCGATTGATTTGGCAATTGCTCTAAACTGGGCAATACCGTCTGCATAAGCTTTACTTGCAGCTTGCAGAGTCATAGGTTTTGAAACCAACTGGCTGTTGGCCTCAAGTCCTGCCTTAACAGATGCGTCTGATAAAGATTCTGTCACTGCTTTGTGTATCGTTTCAACAATGGGCTCAGGAGTTTCTTTTCTTACAAAATAACCTGTCCAAATATTGAAAGTGAAGTTCTTTAAAGATTTGCTCTCGCCAATAGCTGGATACTCCTTTAGGGATTCAATGCGATCACTGTTGAGCATGGCAAGTACTTTTAATTTACCTTGTCTTTGAAGCTCCTCGTAAGCTTTACCAAAAGGGGCTAGAAATATATCAACTTGTCCGCCTAACAGATCTTGGTTTGCTGGCGCAGCGCCCTTGTAGGGAATGTGAGTCATTGGAATATTTGTTATTTTTGATAAATGCTCGCCCAACAAGTGATAAAAAGAACCCGGACCAACACTTGCATAGGTAATGGGTCTACCCGCTTTTGCCTCCTTGCGCGCGTACTCTAAAAATTCATCGACGTTGTTGACGGGTAGATCTTTGCGAGCAAGGAATGCAATTTGTGCAGTAGCTATCATTTGTACGAGCCTGAAGTCCTCACTCTTGAGCTTAACTGCAGAAATTGCCAAAGGTGCAAGGATCAATTCGTTTGGAGACCCTTGGAAAATAATTTGTCCATCAGCTGGAGAGTTAAGCACCTTTTGTGCTGCAATTGAGCCACTAGCGCCGCCTAAATTATCAACAAGTACCGTTTGACCCATATTCTTTGATAAGGTCGTGTTCAGTGTTCGAGCAATGACGTCTGAGAGTCCACCGGCCGGGTAAGGCACCAATAAAGTTACTGGCTTGCTTGGGTAGTTTTGACCAAAACAATTTACTCCAAGGAGCATTGAAAACAACAAGCAATATCTTAATTTGAGTAAAAACTTCATTAAAAACCTCCTAAGTATGCTGGAAAGTCTTGTCATCATAAGATTTAAAATTAATAATGTCTAATGCATTGTTATATATATTTACATAACTTTTTTGTGATGGATTGATTTGGCTATGACTTTTCTACAAATAAGGCATTTCATCGTTTTGGCTCAGTTGGGTAGTTTTGCCAAGGCGTCAAAGGCATTATTCATAACTCAGCCCGCATTAAGCAGAAGCATAAAGTCACTTGAGGATGAGTTGGGAAAAATACTTTTTGACAGGATTGGTAGAAAAATTGAGCTCACCTCTTTTGGTACGAGTTCACTTAAGCGCTCGAAGGAGATTTTGGAGTCACTTGATGAATTAAAAGGATCGGGCAAGACAAAGCAACCCATCACAAGTGGTGTGTACAAATTAGGACTGAGTTCGGGTCCGGGCGCATTACTCAGTGCTGCATTGCTGACCAAAGTTGCAAATCAATTTCCTAAGGTGAGAGTTGAGATTTTTCGTGCTAACACGCAGACTTTGGTAGGTTTGTTAAAGGAAAGAGAGGTTGACGCTTTGGTTGTTGATTTGCGCTCTTTGGCCCCTGATTCCGCACTGCATATAGAACATACATATGAATTCGCTGGGGAATTTTTATGCAGGAAAAGTCACCCACTCATGAAGCTAAGAAAAGTCAGTTACGAGCAATTAATTCAATACCCCATTGCATCAACACCCCTCAGCGATGAGCTTGCGCGTCTTTTAATCTCCAGGTACGGCGACACGGCTCATCCAAAAGAAATGATTCGAATGATCAGTGATGAGATAAACGATCTAATTCATGTTGCAAAAACCAGTGATACAGTTGTTTTAGCCGCGAGAGCGGCGGGGAGAGAGTTGGAGGTTTTAAAAGTTTCGCCGCCTTTGAACGCGAGCGCGAAATATGCAGTGGTGGTTATGAAAAACCGTTCGCAGGCGGTTCTGCATTCAACGATATCGGACCTCATTGATCAAATTCTTCACACTGATTCATCGAATTAAAACAGGTACATTGTGAAAAATGTTTTTGTTTGGCCTATACGCCCAAAAAGTTATGCAGTTGAGGGTCACTAAGTAACTCTTTGGACTCGCCCTGCATAACGACGAGACCTTTTTGTAATACAAGAGCTCTGTCGCTGCGTCCAAGAACGCGGTGCCAGTCTCTGTCAACGATCAACACTGCAAGACCGCTTTTTTTGATCTCATCTATAACTCTCCAGACCTCATCGACGATGAGTGGTGCCAACCCCTCTGTGGCCTCGTCCAAGATGATCAATTCTGGGTGCGTCATAAGGGCACGTCCAATGGATAACATTTGTTGCTCGCCGCCTGAGAGTTGGTTACCTAGATTATTTAACCTCTCCGCCAGTCTGGGGAATGTAAGCAGCACCCGCTCCAGGGGCCAGTCAAAACGCTCGTCTTTGCCTCTTCTTGCCGCCATTACCAGGTTCTCGCGAACACTCAGGTTAGAGAACACCCCTCTCCCCTCCGGTACATAAGCCACCCCAAGTCTTGCAACTTGATAGGGTTTAGCGTTTGATATGTCGTGTCCAAGTAAGGTAATGTGTCCCTCACGCTTTCCAACTTGGTTGCCCACATGACCTAGGAGTGTCCTGATAAGGGTACTTTTACCCATCCCGTTTCGACCAAGAAGTCCCACAGTTTCGCCCTTGCGGATGTCAAGGTTGATGCCGTGCAAAATATGACTACTGTCGTACCAAGCGTGTAAGTCTTGTGCGTGCAAAATGATTTCGTTATTAGCTTTCATCCGTGTTCGCCCAAGTAAGCACTTCGCACCCCGGGGTGGTTGCGTACAAAATCTGGAACTCCTGAGGCGATCACAGTGCCGTTGACCATGACTGTAATTTGGTCAGAAATTCGAAACACTGCATCCATATCATGCTCAACTAATAAAATTGCATGATCACGTTTGAGCTTGAGAAGCAGACCCAGCATTCGCTCTGTCTCCTCTGCTCCCATACCAGCCAAGGGTTCGTCAAGAAGCAAAACTTGAGGACTTGTAGCCAAACACATCGCTATTTCAAGCTGACGCTTTTGCCCGTGACTTAAAAATCCAGCAGGGCGATCTAAAAATTCATCTAAACCTACGAGCCTTGCCACCTCTTTTGCAACGTCTAGTGTTTGTTGGTCCTTTTGCGCTTGAATCCAAAATGACCAAGCTCTTCGGGATTTAGCCTGCGCACAGAGCCTACAGTTTTCTAAAACTGTAAAAGTAGGATAGATCGTGTTTCTTTGATAACTCCTTCCCAATCCAATTCTGGCTCTCTTATACTGGGGCCAATTTGTGACGTCACTGCCCAAGAGCTCGACCTCTCCTGATGAGGGTTCAACTTCTCCGGATAACAAATTGATAAGTGTTGATTTACCAGCACCATTGGTTCCAATAACAGCGTGAATTGAACCACGCTCCAACTCTAGGGAGACATCCTTAACCGCTGTAAGTCCTCCCCATTGACGGGTTAGATTTTTGCAGCTCATGAGTGCATTGTTTTTCATGATTGCGATTTGTTGGATGGGGTATGGGTTAGTCCCTCGGGACCAATGCTCCCAGTGAGTCTTCTGACAAACTGAGAGGGTAGGGCGATTAAGCCGTTTGGCATAAAGGCCACGCAGCTAATAATGGCAAGCCCTAGACTGAGTTGCCAGTGCTTGGCAAAGCTACCAAACAAAGCCTCAGATTGAAATATTTCTTGAAGTACTGCAAATGCAAACGCTCCTATAAGTGCGCCTCCTAAGCGCCCTAGACCCCCCAAAATGATCATGACTAAAACTGCGCCACTAAGGTGCCAACTCAATAATTCTGGATTAACAAAGCCGTCTTTGATCGCAAATAAATAACCCGCCCAACCAGCGATCATGCCCGAGACCGTAAAAGCGCCAAGCTTATAAGGATAGGTGGAGAAGCCACTTGCCTTCATACGTTGCTCGTTGACTCGAATTCCGGATAACGCACGTCCAAAGGGCGATTTGACGAGTTGAGATAAAAAAGCATAACCCATTAACAAACTTAACCAAATAAATCCGTAAAGATGCATGGGTTTGTCTAAATCCAATCCGCCAAGAGTTGGCTTTACATATAAAAATATTCCATCTGAGCCGCCCCCAACAGGAGTATCGTGAATGATGAAGTAGGTCATTTGAGCGAACGCTAAAGTAACCATGATGAAATAAACGCCACTCGTTTTTAGTGAGAGACTACCAATGAGGAGGGCGCAAAGTCCGGCCAACAGTATGGACTCCATAAGTCCAAGTAACAAAGTTGCAGAGCTACCGTCTGCAGGTGCGAGAAGCACTGCCGCGTAGGCTCCGACTCCAAAAAAAGCGGCTTGACCAAAACATACAAGTCCCGTGCTACCAACCAACAACTCTAAACTAAGCGCCAGCAAAGCGTAGATCATCATCTTGGCCACTAAATCAATGCCGTATGAACTTGCAGCAAAAGGCCACAGTGCGAGTGCACCAAACAGGATAACTAAAGAAATAAATGAGTAGCGATTTTGAATATGCATGTGGCTGTTTTTGTTTAGTGCTTATTTTTCAATCTTTAAATAAGCCATTGGGACGCCAAAGCAAAATCAAAGCCATCAAAACGTAGACCAACATGCCTGATATTTGAGGTAATAGTAATTTGCCAAATGTGTCTACTAGGCCGACCAAAAGGGATGCAAGCATGGCCCCCTTGATGGAGCCGATACCACCAATCACAACCACTACAAAACAGATGATCAACACTGAGCTACCCATCCCCGGATAGACGCTTGTTGCGGGCGCAGCAATCATTCCAGCAAAAGCAGCCAACGCAACTCCGCAGGCAAAGACGACGCGGTAAAGCAAAGTAATATCAATACCTAAACTTTGAGTCATCTCTCGGTTGCTAGTCCCGGCTCGTATCATCATTCCAAGACGAGTGCGTTTGAAGACCAACCACATCCCAACCGCAAGTATCAAACAAACCCCGCTCATGAAAAGTCGGTATAGTGGATAAGTCAAGACCTCGTTCAAGGGAAGTGCAATATCTAAAAACTTTGGAATTTCAACTGAATGTACATCGTCTCCAACAACAATGCTTCTCAGTTCCTCAAATACCAGAATTAGACCGTAAGTCATCAGCACTTGTTGTAGATGTTCACGTTCATATAAAAAACTAAAGAAGGCCCATTCCAGTAGGTATCCAAGAATTACAGATATGACCAATCCGATGGCCAGAGTCGTAAAAAATCCCCCCCCAATACTCCAAGCCACTGCTGGGGCTAGCGCATAGGCCAAGTAGGCGCCAATCATATAAAAACTACCGTGGGCGAGATTGATTACACCCATGATGCCAAATATCAATGTCAAGCCAGATGCGATTAAAAAGAGAAGCAGCCCGTATTGCAATGCATTAAGGCACTGGATTAAAAAAATTGCGAAATCCATAAGGGCTACTTCTTGAGTCTTTTAAAGTAAGTTAGTTGATATGTAATGAGTAGCCCGATCTTTTGATTTTCGCAGTCCCCAAGCTACTTATTCAACATTCCAATTCTTACATCTTGCAACCTAGCCCAGGATCAGCTAAAGCTTTGGATGCGACTCCTTCATTTACGTTTTCTTTGCCAATTACTTTGCGAAGATAAATATCTTGTACAGGGTTGTGGCTACTGGACAAAGTAAATGTTCCTCTAGGGCTATCAATTTTTGATTTCATGAGTGCTTGGGCAAAGGTGGTGATGTTTTTAGCATCCCCTTGTGTCGCACTTAACCCGATGGCAAGCATTTGAGCTGCGTCATAGCCTTGGACTGCATAAACGTCAGGCTGTAATTTAAAAGTTTTGGCATAGGCCAGTCGAAAGCTTTGATCACGCTTGTTGTTCAAGTTATCAGCGTAATGAAGAGTTGTGAGAATTCCCTCTGCATCGACGCCCTCAGCGTCTAAGACTCCGTCTGTTAGAAAACCCGAACCGTACAAAGGGATGCTCTTCTTTAGGCCTGCTGCGGCGTAGTCTTTAACAAATTTAGCTGCTCCAGCTCCTGCAAAAAAAGTAAATACTGCATCTGGCTTTAGAGATGCGATCTCTGTTAAAAGGGCTTGGAATTCAACGTTGGGAAAGGGAAGTGTAAGGTCTTTGATGACAGATCCACCACTTTTCTCAAACCCATCTTTAAAGCCCTTCATGGTCTCCTCACCCGCTGCATATTTCCAAGTGATGGTCACAATTTTTTTATGCCCTTTTTTAGCCGCGACCTCTCCCATAGCAAAGCCTGGTTGCCAGTTGGAGAAACTGGATCTGAAGATATTGGGTGCACACATGGGCCCAGTCACTGCAACTGCACCTGCGTTGGGTACGATGAGTAAAGTACCTGACTCTTTGGCTGCCTTGGCCATCGCCATTGCAACCCCGCTGTGCACAGAGCCAACGATCACATCAACGTTATCGCGCTTGATCAGTTTGTTGACGTTGTCTGCGGCCTTTGAGGGATCGCTCTCATCGTCTACACGGACGTATTCAATCTCACGCCCCCCGATTTTGCCACCCTGCTCATTCACATACAAACGAAAACCGTTGTCAATAGCTGTGCCTAGCGCAGCATAGGTACCGGTTGCTGGGAGCATAAAACCAATTTTTAATTTACCCTGGCTTTGAGCTCCAATGAAAGGCGAGCAGGTAAGTAATGAAATTGCAATTCCTAGATTGAATATATTTTTATAGCGCATATTTTTCCTAACAATGAAATGTTAATAACCTTAATGACTCACGAAAAACTCTAGACAAGCTTTTACCAAGGCATCTGGCTGGTCACGGTGAGGTGAATGACCACAACCCCTGAGTTCAAGCAACTGTGTTTTTGGCGTGTTTTTAGCAATATTCTTTATTTGCCTCATCGATCCGTATTCGTCTTCCAAACCTTGAACAGCGAGAACTGGGCATGTAACTGTGCGAATATCCTCTTCTATGGACCAATGACGAAACTCAGGATTTAGCCAAATTTGATTCCAACCCCAAAAAGTCGAATCCACATCAGCATGATACCTACTTAAACGAGTACGTAAATTGGTGTTTACATAGGCTTGCCCTGCTTTTTCGATGCTAGAGAGAGTCAACTCTTCCACGAATGTATGAGGTGCCAAGACAATGAGTCCTGCAACGTTGAAGCGGGATGCATATAAAAGTGCAATTGAGCCGCCGTCACTGTGTCCGAAAAGCCAAGGGGACGAATTAATATTCATCGCCCTAAGGAGTTCAGGTAACAAATAAAAAGCCTCTAGGTGCATAAAGTCTGGCTCGAGCACCTCACCTGGGTTGCGCGCACTTGATTCACCATAACCGCGGCGAGAATAGACCAAGCCTTTGACTTTAAGAGATTTACACAAGGTCTCAGGAAAATCTCTCCACATTGCAACTGAGCCAAGGCCTTCATGCAAAAAAATCATGACCGGACAATTACTCTCCTCTTTTGCTTCACTGTTCAACCAACGATATTCAATTGAGACAGGTTGTTCCTTAAAGTTGATTTGAACAAACGAGGAGGATTTCATCATTTTGTATGTACTGCTCAATAAATTATTTTGTATTGTTATTTTCCTGAGCGCGCAACTTAAATCGCTGGATCTTACCCGTGGCGGTTTTGGGTAGCTCAGCAACGAACTCAATGAGTCTAGGATATTTATAGGGCGCAAGTTTATCCTTGACAAAGGCCTTTAATTCGTCCTCGGTCGCACTTGATCCTGATTTAAGAACAACGAATGCCTTGGTTTTGGTTAGTCCGTTGTTGTCGTTGATACCGATGACAGCAGCTTCTAGAACGCTTGAGTGTTGAATAAGAGTGGCCTCGACTTCAAAGGGACTCACATAAATTCCACTGACTTTGAGCATGTCATCCGTTCGGCCACCGTAGGTGTAGGTACCGTCTTCGTTTCTGACATACTTATCTCCACTTTTGGTCCAGCCCCCTTGAAATGTTTCCCTGCTTTTCTCACGGTTTCCCCAGTACATAAGCGCTGCTGAGGGGCCCTTTATATACAAATCCCCCGGCTCTGAATTGGGTACTGGTAAACCATCATCTCCACGAAGTTCAATCTCGTACCCTGGCACTGGCCAACCAGTGGTACCGTAACGAACATCGTTGGGTCGGTTGGATAAGAAAATATGAAGCATCTCCGTTGATCCAATACCGTCAACTATATTGACCCCAAAATGCTGGGTGAACCGTTCTCCTATCTCAGCGGGGAGTGCTTCTCCAGCGGACGAAACAAGGCGCAAAGCCACCTCTTTCTTCTCTGGTAAATTAGGGTGCGACAACATACCTGCAAAACCTGTTGGTGCTCCAAAAAATACAGTAGGTTTGGTGTTTCCAACGCCCCCAGTCATTCTTTTAAAAGTTGCATCTGGTGTGGGCCGCTCAGACATTAAAACCGTGCAAGCACCCACACTCATTGGGAATGTGAGGCCGTTGCCCAATCCATAGGCAAAAAATAATTTAGCAGCCGAGAAGCACACATCACTCTCTTTAAGGTCCAGAACGCCCTTGCCGTACAACTGCGCAGTCCAGTAGGGATTGGCATGAGAGTGAACAGTCCCCTTGGGGCGTCCTGTAGAGCCAGAAGAGTAAAGCCAAAAACCAGGGTCATCGGCCTTGGTCTGCGCAGGCTTTTGTAAGGCTACTTGGCCCTGAATGAAGGATTCAAACTCCACCTCAGAGGGGTGAAGTGGAGCAACTGGGTTAGAGACAATAACTTTGACCACCTCGTGGTCTGATCTTGTCATGGCAGCCGTTAAGGCGGGCAATAAAGCTCCTGAGACCAATACGGCCTGCGCTCTTGAATGCTCAAGCATGTATGCGTAGTCATCGGCCGTTAATAGGGTGTTGACAGCTACGGGGACCAAACCTGCGTAAATGGATCCTAAAAAACTCACGGGCCAATCGTTGCAGTCCTGCATTAATAGTAACACTCGCTCCTCTCGCCTTAGACCTAAACTCCTCAGACCTGCACCAAGACGACGAGCCCTTTCGCTTAAGGCGGCGTAGCTCAGAGTCCCTGTGTCATCTATAAAAGCAGGTCGGTTTGAGCGGTGTTCATTGCATTCAAGTAAAAAACCTGCAATATTAAATTTCTCAGGAGGAGGGCTCACACTTGAAGTTGTTGAGGGGATGTTGTTGAGTAATTCTGAATTCATGAGCATCTTTTCTGAAATAGTCGAAGGATGATGGGATGTGAGTTCTAGACTAGGGGAGGTTAATATTTTTAGTTAATTTAAGTAAGTTAGCTAAGCTGGCCAAGTTTGGTAAGTTGGCTAAGCACGGAAGTGCTTGCTTGAACGGCCGCACGGCGATGATAAAAGTTCAGTGCGCGAAGACCACCTAACTCCTCACCCCCGCCCGCCCGTCCTGGCCCACCGTGAAGGGATTGAGGCATCACGTTGCCGTGACCTGTATTGAGCGCCGCGATGTCAGGGGACACCACATGCACGCGTCCGTGACTGTCAGTGAGCTCGGGCACCACTTGTGCCAACTCGTTGTGATCTGTTCCGAATATTGAGACCACAAGGGAGCCTTGTCCTAAACGAATGAGCTTCAAGGCATGATTTAAATCGTTATTTCGGTAAGGTATCAAAGTAGCAACTGGACCAAAAACTTCCATCTCATGAACACGAGTTGAAGCATCACTTTGATTTGCACTGCGTGTGCCAAGTAAAGTGGGTCCTACGCAGCATGCTATACCTGGATCAGCATCGATCAGTTCGTCTGTACCGGTCTCATAAAGCACCTCGGTTTGTTCTTTCAAATACATGACCCCACTCTTTACGGTGTTGAACTGTTCACGGTTAACCAAAGCCCCCATGCTGACTGTTTCGTTGCGAGGATTGCCGATGGTGATTTTTTTCAAACGGGCTGAAATAGCTTGCGCTGCAACAGCATATAAGCTCTGGGGGATGAATATCCTGCGAATAGCAGTACATTTTTGACCTGACTTGACCGTCATCTCTCTAACGACTTCTTTGCACAGTAATTCGAGGGCTTCGCTGGACGCGCTTTCGCTGGGCAACAAAAGGGCTGAATTGACGCTGTCGGCTTCAATGTTCACACGTACAGATTTTTTAGTGACACTGGGATGCGCGCGAATCTTCTGCGCTGTTTCAGCCGAACCGGTGAATGAGACCACATCAAAAGGTTCGAGTTGGTCCATGAGACCTGCAGAGCTTCCGCAAATGATCGAGACAGCACCTGCTGGGAATATTCCAGCGTCCACGATGTCTTTGATCATTTGATGGGTTAGCCAAGCCGTTGCAGTGGCTGGTTTCACAATGATGGGAACTCCTGACAAAAGCGCTGGGGCTGCTTTTTCCCATAATCCCCAAGCAGGAAAATTAAAGGCGTTGATCAATAAAGCCAAGCCCCTATTGGGAGTAAGAATGTGTTGGGATTGGAAGAGTGGATCTTTTGCAAGTCGAGACATCTCACCGTCAACCAAGAATTGCCTCTCCCCTAGTCCGTCCCCTAGCTTTGCATAAGTGCTGAGGGTATAGATAGCCCCGTCTACATCCACAGCAGTATCGTTTTTGACGGTTCCGCTATTGGCGGCGGATATTTCGTAATATTTATCTCGATTAGCTTGCAGCACCTTCACCGCTACACCAAGAAGGGCTGCTCGCTCTTTGTAGTTGAGTACTCTCAGGGCTTCGCCGCCTTGGTTTCTTGCATAAGCAAAGGATGCAGCTAAATCTAGGCCAGTGGCATCCACCCTGACCAACTCAGTTCCCAATACAGGATCAAACAGTGCACTTGCTTGACCATTTCCGGATTGCCACTGATTGCAGACAAAATTAGCTAAAAGTTCGCTCATGTTGTTCTCTTAATTTTGATGTTTTGAATTGAGTGGCCGCCGCATAGGGTCTTGCTTTAGCTGACTTGTGTTGTCCGATCTAGCAAAGTAAAAGTGAGGCTGGTATTGATAAAAAGGCTTGTTATTTTCAGGGATATGAATTATTATGCTTGTGTGTAGAATAGCATGCAGTAAACTCCGCGTCTAGCACTATATTGCATGTTTTAGGGAAATCCCTAGTTAATTTAAAGGTTAAGGCTTGAAATGTCTGAGGTGGAATTAGATAAGAACCCATTTTTAACTGCCTTGGGTGAGCGAGTTAGGTCCTTAAGGGCTAGACGTGGGCTCACCCGAAAAGCGGTTGCTATATCTGCAGATATCTCGGAGCGACATTTAGCTAATTTGGAATACGGGGAGGGCAATGCCTCCATACTTGTATTGCACCAGGTTGCTTCGGCATTGAATTGTTCATTGGCGGAATTGATTGGGGACGTTACGACCTCTTCACCCGAATGGTTGCTCATTCGAGAGATGTTGGCTGAGCGAAGTGATTCAGAATTGCACCGTGCTCGGGTTCAGATCTCAGAAATTTTTGGGGCAACTCTAGAGTCTTCTCGTACCAACAGAATTGCTTTGATTGGTTTGCGAGGCGCTGGCAAGTCAACCCTAGGACAACTCCTTGCAGCAGACTTAGGCTACGCTTTTATTGAACTTAGCCGCGAGATTGAAAAGATTGCTGGCTGTAGCGTATCGGAAATTCATAACCTCTACGGTATCAGTGCCTACCGTCGCTATGAGCGCAGAGCTCTTGAGGAGGCGATTCAAATTTACCCGGAAGTGATCATCGCCACGCCAGGCGGTGTGGTCTCAGATACAGCTACTCTCAATGAGATGCTATCCCACTGCTATACCGTATGGCTTCAGGCTAAGCCCGAAGACCATTTATCCAGAGTTGTGGCTCAAGGTGATATGAGACCCATGGCTGGATCAGAGGAGGCACTAGAGGATTTAAAGTTGATCCTTGAAGGGCGCGCTCCTTTTTACTCAAAAGCTAACTTAACTTTCGATACCAGTGCCCATTCTTTGGAGGAGAGCTTCAAAGCTCTGCGCGCTCAGATAAGAGCCGTCCTAAAACTTCCAATATAGTATTTAATTCCAAAGCATTACTTAAAATCAATATTGAAAACTTGTTTTTTTGGGGTTTTCCCTTTTTATGAATAAAAGTGCATATTTTTTATAAATAGTGAAATATAATGCATTTAAATGAATTAAACTTCATCTTTTCAACATGCATATTGATCCTTCACTAAATAGGAGACTGGTAAATGAGTCAAACTGAGCAAGTAAATTACCAAATTGATCCGAGCCAATACAAACACTGGTCCGTCAAGTACGAGGGTGAAACAGCCACTCTGCAACTCAATATTAACGAGCACGGTGGAATTCGACCCGGATACAAACTCAAGCTCAATTCTTATGACTTGGGAGTTGATATAGAGCTCAACGATGCTCTCCAAAGAATTAGATTTGAGCACCCAGAAATCAAATGCGTTGTCGTCACCAGTTTAAGAGACCGGATCTTTTGCTCGGGTGCTAACATTTTTATGTTGGGTTTATCAACTCATGCATGGAAAGTGAATTTCTGTAAATTTACCAATGAGACTCGCAACGGCATGGAGGACTCAAGCCGAAACGATGGTCTTAAATTCTTGGCTGCTGTCAACGGTGCATGTGCTGGCGGGGGCTATGAGTTAGCACTTGCTTGTGACGAGATTTTGTTGGTTGATGATCGTTCATCTAGTGTCTCACTCCCAGAGGTGCCCTTACTAGGTGTGCTCCCAGGTACGGGTGGTCTGACACGTGTGACGGACAAGCGGAGAGTTCGTCATGATCACGCTGATATGTTTTGCACAAGTGTTGAAGGTGTTCGAGGTCAACGTGCTGTAGAGTGGCGCCTTGTTGATGAAGTCGCTAAGCCTGCACAATTCGCACAAGCCGTGAATGCTCGTGTGGCTAAACTAAGTCTAAATAGTAAGCGTGCAGGTGCAAAAGCAACGGGGCAAGGGGTTGCATTAACTCCCCTGATTAAAAACGTGGGTACAGACTCAATTGATTATGAATATGTACAGGTCATCATAGACAGGCATAAGCGAACCGCCACGCTTAAAGTGCATGCACCCAAAGTTGCAGTTCCAAGCACCATCCAAGACATACAAGCACAGGGCGCAGGTTGGTATCCACTGCAAATGGCCCGAGAGTTGGATGATGCAATTTTGAGTCTGCGTACAAATGAATCAGATATTGGAACTTGGTTGCTAATGACTGGCGGTGATAAAGCATTGGCATTGCAATCGGATGCAGTTCTTTTGCAGCACGCGGATCATTGGTTGGTGCGTGAAACCCTGGGTTATCTTCGCCGCACACTCGCTCGTATCGACGTCTCCTCTCGTTCCTTATTCGCCCTTATAGGTGAAGGTTCCTGTTTTGCTGGTACCTTAGCAGAGTTAGCGTTTGCAGCGGACCGTTCCTACATGCTCGCATTGCCCGATCAGCCAAATAAAGCTCCAGGATTAACGCTAACAGAATTAAATTTTGGCTACTTCCCCATGGTCAACCATCAAACTCGTTTACAAAGACGTTTTTATGAAGAGGTTGAACCCATGGAGAAGGTTCGCTCAGTCATCGGACAAACATTAGATGCAGACACTGCCTTATCTTTGGGGCTGGTTACTGCTGCACCAGACGATATTGATTGGAGTGACGAAATTCGACTTGCCGTTGAAGAAAGAGCTTCTATGTCCCCTGATAGTTTGACGGGACTTGAAGCAAATCTTCGCTTTTGTCAGAAAGAGTCAATGGAGACACGAATTTTTGGTCGCCTCTCAGCTTGGCAGAACTGGATCTTTAATCGTCCGAACGCCGTCGGCGAGAAGGGTGCTCTGAAGGTCTACGGTAAAGGAGAAAAAGCCGCATTTGATTTGAACCGTGTCTGATAAATTGAAAATACTAAACAAAATTGAAATTATTTATTAAGGGGAGCTAACCATGACAGCTATCAATTACAGTGAAAAAATTCCTAATAACGTTAACTTATCTGAAGACCGCACATTGCAAAGAGCCCTAGAGCACTGGCAGCCCAACTACTTGCAGTGGTGGAGTGATATGGGTCCAGAGGGTTCGCAAAATTTTGATGTTTATTTGCGCACCGCAGTGAGTGTTGACCCTCAGGGTTGGGCTCAATTTGGTCATACCAAGATGCCTGATTATCGATGGGGTATATTCTTAAATCCAGCAGAGCAAGACCGCAAAATACATTTCGGTGATAACTTAGGTCAAGATGTTTGGCAAGATGTGCCCGGCGAACACAGAGCCAATCTGCGCCGAATCATAGTGACGCAAGGTGACACTGAGCCTGCATCTGTTGAGCAGCAAAGACATCTGGGTCTAACCGCTCCGAGTCAGTACGATTTGCGAAATCTTTTTCAAGTCAACGTGGAGGAGGGACGTCATTTGTGGGCAATGGTTTACTTGTTGCACAAATACTTTGGACGTGATGGGCGCGAGGAAGCTGAAGCTCTTCTGGAGAGAAACAGTGGCAACGCTGACAATCCCCGTATTCTTCAAGCGTTTAACGAGAAGACACCAGATTGGCTGAGTTTTTTCATGTTTACTTACTTCACTGATAGGGACGGAAAATTCCAACTCTGCGCCCTCGCTGAGAGCGCGTTTGATCCCCTAGCAAGAACAACAAAATTCATGTTGACTGAGGAAGCACACCACATGTTTGTGGGTGAATCTGGAGTAGGTCGCGTAATTCAACGCACTGTGGACGCTATGAATCAACTCAAAACGGATGATGTCGCAAAACTTCGCGCAGCAGGCGTGATCGATCTGCCCACCCTACAACGCTACATTAACTTTCATTTCAGCGTGACCATTGATTTATTTGGCGCTGATCAATCTTCAAACGCTGCAACCTTTTACAGCTCAGGCCTAAAAGGTCGATATGAGGAGGGTAAACGCGCGGATGACCATGTGCTTAAAGGCAATACATACAAAGTGCTAGAGGTTCAAAACGGCCAACTTGTAGAGAAAGAAGTCCCCATGCTGAACGCTCTCAATGAGGTATTAAGGGATGATTACATCACCGATTCAAAGGGCGGCGTTGAACGTTGGAATAGAATTATTGAGAAGGCCGGAATTCCATTCAAACTGACGGTACCTCATAAGGCATTTCACCGTAACATTGGTGCGTTAGCAGGTGTTAAAGTCTCAACAGACGGGCGTATCTTGAGTGATTCAGAGTGGAATACGAACGTCAATGCTTGGTTGCCAACTGATCAAGACCGCGCGTACGTTGCAAGCTTAATGGGGCGCGTAGTTGAGCCAGGCAAGTTCGCAAATTGGATTGCACCACCAGTCATGGGGGTCAACCGCCAACCTGTTGATCTTGAATATATTCGTTTTAACTAAACCCATATAAACCTAAAGAAGTTTTATCCTTATGAGTGCAACTGCTGAGCTGTTTAATCAACATTTGATTGATCCTGAAATTTGTATCAGGTGCAACACATGTGAGGCAACATGCCCAGTAGGTGCCATCACGCACGACTCTCGCAACTACGTAGTGCTTGCTGATAAGTGTAATTTTTGTATGGCCTGTGTCCCGCCATGCCCAACTGGCTCAATTGATAATTGGAGAATGCAGGTCAAGAGCTCACCCTACACCGTTGAGGAGCAACTCTCATGGGATGAGTTACCTGCTGCCCTAACCGATAATGAGTTGTCCGCCGTCGCTTCAACAGAAAATGGGGACTCACCCGCGCAAGCTTTAACCCCTGTTTCATCCTCTGAGAATAATGAAGCTTCCGCAGAGGTTAAAGCGCTTTTGTCGGCCTCTGTAGGCGCTACTGTCCCCCCTTGGTCCGCAGCGCACCCCTTCACCAATCTTTATGGACCTAAAGAGCCTATTACTGCAACCGTGGTTGGCAATGTTCAGGTCAACGAAGCGGGCACAGATAACGAGACGCATCACATCGTACTGGATTTTGCAAACCTACCCTTTCCTGTATTAGAGGGGCAATCAATCGGTATATTGCCCCCAGGTAGTGACGAACAAGGCCGGACACATCACGCTCGACAATATTCTGTTGCAAGTCCACGAAACGGCGAACGACCTGGGTATAACAATCTCTCTCTCACCGTCAAACGTGTGATAGAGGACCACACAGGTAATCCTGTTAAAGGTGTTGCATCCAACTATTTATGTGATTTAAAACTCGGCGATAAGGTTCAAGTTATTGGCCCCTTTGGCCATAGTTTCCTAATGCCCAACCATCCTAAATCAAATATTGTGATGATTTGCACGGGTACAGGTAGCGCGCCAATGAGAGCAATGACCGAGTGGCGCAGGCGGCAACGAAACAGTGGCAAATTTGAGGGCGGCAAATTAATGCTTTTCTTTGGAGCCCGAACTCAAAAGGAACTTCCCTATTTTGGTCCCTTGCAAAGGTTACCCAAAGACTTTATCGATATTAACTTTGCATTTTCTCGTGAGCAAGCACAGCCTAAACGTTACGTTCAAGATTTAATGAGAGAAAGAGCGATCGATTTGGCTGTACTGCTGAGGGAAGCCAACACATACATTTACGTATGTGGGTTAAAGAGCATGGAGGAGGGGGCAATTTTGGCATTGCGCGATGTCGCCACAGAACACGGGCTTAGTTGGGAAACTTTATCCCAAACCCTAAAAAAAGAGGGACGCCTACATTTAGAGACTTATTGATCAACCAATAGTCAATACTTTTCTTGATTTACTGAAGGGCTTTTTAAAACAGAAAGGTCAAGGGCGTCGCAAGTTGGTTAACTTCACTTGGGGTTTAGTGTATTAAGGACTATACAACATGTATTCATTCCCTAATGCCCTGCATAGATTAGAATTCCCCGGTGCTTGGGCACAAACCAAATTACGCTGAATAGGGAGTTCTTGATGACGCAATCGATTAAGCTGAAGGTTAATGGACGAGAAGTATCTTTGCCATTCAACGATCCAGAAATGCCGCTTTTATATGCACTACGCAATGAGCTTGATTTAAAAGGGCCCAGGTTCGGATGTGGTCTTGGACAGTGCGGCAGTTGCACAGTTCACATCAATGGTGAGGCAGTTCGCTCTTGTAGCTACCCGGTCTCCGCCGCCAAGGGTATGAACGTAACTACTTTGGAGGGTTTAGGTACATCGGCCAAACCAGATGCGCTGCAACAAGCATTTATCGACGAACAAGCCGCTCAATGTGGATACTGTATCAACGGCATGGTGATGCAGGCTAAGGCATTATTGAATAAGAATAAAAAACCAACTGAAGCTCAAATAAAAGAGGCACTTAGTAATAATCTTTGCCGCTGCGGAACGCACCAACGCATAGTTCGTGCTGTTCAAAGAGCGTCCGGTCAACTCGTCTAATTAAGCGCAAATCTGCCGCATTAGCTAAAGGATACAAAATGAGTTTTTTAACAAAATCTTGCACTGTGCAAGTTGACACCTCCAAGTCCACCAATATATCACGTCGAAGATTGCTCCAAAGCGCGAGCTCGTTGGTTGTTAGCTTTTCACTGGCTCCCCTATCGGGATCGGTGCTAGCCGCTACAAGTGGCCCCTTTAACAGTGTCAAATCCGTAGCACTTGATGAGGTGGAAGGCTTTATCGCTGTCAACGCAAACGGAACGGTTTCAATCTTTTCTGGCAAAGTTGATTTAGGTACTGGCATTCGTACTGCCATCTCTCAAATTGCGGCAGAAGAGCTTGATGTCTCTTTATCTCAAATCGATCTAATTCAAGGCGATACATTGCTAACGCCTGACCAGGGTCCAACTTTCGGCAGTTTATCCATTCAAAACGGCGGCATGCAAATTAGACAAGCTTGTGCAACAGCAAGGGAAGCTTTGAAATCGGTTGCAGCAAAGGAGTGGGGTGTAAGCCCATCTGACATCACGACTAAGAATGGTGCCTGTTATTTTGGGGATAAGACACTGACCTACGTTGTATTGGTAGGACTACAGCCTCTTAAAATGAAATCAGATGCCAAGGTAGCGCTTAAAGCTCCTGCAAATTATGCGGTTGTTGGGAAATCGGTTCCTAGGCTTGATATTCCTGCAAAACTTACGGGCGAATTTACCTACATTCATGACTTTAAATTACCGGGGATGGTGCATGCAAGAGTTGTTAGACCGTCCAATTTGCATGCAAGCTTAATCTCCTTTGACGATTCTGAAGTTACTAAGATTCCAGGATTCCTTCAAGTCGTAAGAGATGGAAACTTCTTAGCCGTCGTTGCCTCAGATGAATGGGCCGCTATCACTGCAAGTAAAAAGCTTAAAGTCAAATGGTCTGAGTGGGAGGGACTACCCGAGCAAAAGGATCTTTGGACATATGTGCGCAATTCTAAAATTGCAGGGGTAGAGGATTTACAAAAAGTTGGTAACACTCAGCAGGTTAATTTAGAGGGTGCTCAAACTGTTGAGGCAACTTATGATTTTGCCATTCACACACACGGCTCTATTGGACCATCATGTGCTGTTGCTCAGTGGGAAGACGGACGTGTAACGTGTTGGAACGCATCCCAGCAAACGCATTTGTTGCGCAAGCAATTGGCACAGATGCTTAAATTGGCAGATGATCAAGTTAGGTGTATTTATATTGACGGTGCTGGATGCTACGGACGAAACGGACACGAGGACGCTGCTGCGGACGCTGTGCTTATCTCCAAATACGTCGCAAAGCCAGTCCGGGTTCAGTGGTCTAGAGCAGATGAGCATGGGTGGGATCCTAAAGGTCCACCGTCTCTTTACGACTACAAAGGCTCAATTGACAAAGGGGGTCGTGTTCTTAGCTGGGAGTCAGATGCATTTATGGCCGAGCGACCAAAGCAAATTTCTGTAACTCTTTTGGCCGCAGATTTAGCAGAGCTTCCTCGCGAGGCTGCACACCCCGGAAACATCCAACAGTCCTTGGCAGTGCAGTACAAGTTACCCAATATCCGCGCTACTGCGCATTACGTAAAAGACACGCCATTTAGACCGAGTTGGATCAGAACTCCAGGGCGGATGCAAAATACTTTTGGTAACGAGTGCTTCTTGGATGAGTTAGCAGCAAAAGCAAACATTGATCCCTTTGAATACAGACTAAGCTACTTGGATGATCCAAGGGGTGTTGAGTGCATTCAAAGGGTCATGAAGTTGGCTAATTGGAGGAGTGCACCTGCCCACTCACAACAAGCCGATAAAGCTAAATCAGACATTGTTTACGGTCGTGGAGTGTCCTACATCAAGTATGAACTCGTCAGAACATACATTGCAGTCGTTGCTGACATCGAGCTCAACAAAAAGACGGGAGTCGTACGGGTTAAGAAATTCTATGTTGCCCATGACTGCGGTCAAATCATCAACCCCGACGGCCTCAGAAACCAAATCGATGGTAATGTGATTCAAACGGTGAGTCGCACACTGATTGAGGAGGTTAAGTTCAGCCGTTCGATGGTGACGAGTTTGGACTGGGCAAGCTACCCTATTCTTAAATTCCCAGGGGTACCCACAGTTGAGATAGATTTGATTGACCGACCCAATGAGAAGCCCTGGGGAGCTGGGGAGCCTTCAGCAGCGGTTGTGCCCTCTGCAATTGCTAATGCAATCTATGATGCGACTGGCGTTCGTTTGCGCTCGGTACCTATTACGCCGGCTAAAGTGTTGCAAGCGCTTAAAGCAGTTAAGTCAACAAAGGCTTAAGAAGGAGATAGATTAGGCGCTCAGTTTTGCAAATATCTTTTAAAACTTCTGCAAAGCGAGCGCTAGTATTTCATAACTTGAGCCGTGTAACGTATGGTCATTCATCGGAAATGAAGATTTACAGTTGAACTTTAATTTAGAGTTAATAGTCCTCAATGAATCTCACATATAGCATCTGGCAACTCATCATTTGTTTAAAATGCGCTATAAAGTTTCAATTTTGAACTTTTGTAACAGATTTAAAGAAATGATTTGTTTGTATCAAAAATGATTACTTACCTTAAAAGATTGGATTTTTTTAATACTCGAAAAAATTCACTATGTACATTCACTTCAATTCCTAAGTACTTAATTTTAAATAATATTTTATTCGGAGAGTGAGCGTGAAAATCATTCTAAGTCCTTGATTTCATTGAAATAATTGTAAAAACTAATTACAAAATACAAAAAACCTGGTAAAGTGCAAATAAGTGGTATTTTGTGGGAAATTGTGTGAGCAATTAATCCCGCTGTTTCTTTGCATTTAAAAAAGGTTTTTATTGTGTTTCAAGGCGCATCATCGCTCAGCTTAGACGGGAAGGGTCGTTTATCGATCCCTACTCGCTATAGAGATTTGCTGAGCGCAACAGCTGCAGGGCAACTCACCATTACAAAACATCCTCATGGTTGTTTGATGGTTTTTGCTCGTCCTGAGTGGGAACGCTTTAGTGCCCGTATCTCAAATTTACCGATGTCTGCACAGTGGTGGAAAAGAATTTTTCTCGGTAATGCGATGGATGTTGAGATGGATGCGACAGGCAGAGTACTAATATCTCCAGAGCTAAGAAGTACGGCAGGGCTGACAAAAGAAATCGTATTGTTAGGTATGGGCACACACTGTGAGTTGTGGGACAAAGCGACATATGAAGAACAAGAGGCCAAAGCTTTGCAAGGTGAGATGCCTGATGTGTTTAAGGAATTTTCTTTTTGAAGGAACGTAGTGACTCTCCCATGGACACACACTTCTGTGATGCTATCAGAGGCCCTCGAGGCGCTAGCGATCCACAAGGACGATACATACATCGATGCCACGTTTGGTCGAGGCGGGCACGCTCGGGAGATTTTGAAAAAACTCTCAAGCCAGGGGACTCTGATTGCATTCGACAAGGATTTGGAGGCTGTGAGGGTAGCGCAGGAGATCGGGGACGCTCGGCTAAAGATCCATCACAGCGGTTTCAGCGCCATTTGCGAATTGCCGGCAAATTCTGCGGCTGGAGTGCTTTTGGACTTGGGAGTCAGCTCACCTCAAATCGACAATCCTGCCAGGGGTTTTTCATTTCGGTTCGATGGGCCTTTGGATATGCGAATGGACTCAACCAGGGGGGAGAGTCTGGCAGAGTGGTTAAACAAAGCATCAGTCGAGGAGATAGCTCGAGTGATACGTGAGTACGGGGAGGAGCGGTTTGCTAATTCAATTGCAAAAGCAATCGTGCAAAGGCGTGATGAAAAAGGATTACCAAGTGGTACATCTGAATTGGCAAAGTTGGTTGGTGAGCATGTGAGAACAAGAGAGTACGGGCAAGACCCTGCGACGAGGACGTTTCAAGCCTTTCGAATTCATATCAACCAAGAGTTGGATGAGCTCAAAGAGGCATTAGAGGGTGTGATTAAAGTTTTAAAGCCTGAGGGGCGATTGGCAGTGATCAGTTTTCATTCTTTAGAGGACCGTATCGTTAAACAATTTATTGCAAATCACTCCAAAGATGAGTACGACAGGCGTCAGCCCTTTGCTGCGCCAAAGGTGATGGCGTTGAAAGCTCTTGGGCGGGTCCGCGCATCTGCTGAAGAGGTAAAGGCAAATCCAAGAAGTAGGAGTGCGATTCTTAGGGTTGCACAAAGATTAGGAACGGGTTCGTGAACCGAATTAATGCATTGTTGTTATTGGCCGTGATAGGAAGTGCACTGTACTTGGTGAGGACTCAGTACGAGTCTAGAAAGCTAGTGACTGAGCTTGACCGTGCCAATGCCCAGGCTCACAAATTAGATGTTGAATATGACCGGTTGGACGTTCAACGCGGAGCAGAGGCGACACCCGTGCGAGTGGAGAAATTAGCGCGTGAACAAATAAGAATGCACCCCATTACACCGGCAATTACTTTATACGCAACACCCGCTGGGGAAGTCTCTAAATTGGGTGGTTTAGTTAGCACTGGAGAGACGCAGTGATTGGTAGAAGCGTCAAATACACCTCCAGCCCATTATTAGCTAGTAAAACGCCAGTATGGAGAAGCCAGTTTATTGTGGCTGCAATCGCGCTTGGGTTTTTAGGTCTGGTGGCAAGAGCTGCCTACGTTCAAGTTCTTGACAATGCATTTTTTAAACGCCAAGGGGCAGTTAGATTCATTAGAACACTTGATCTACCTGCCAATAGAGGAAAAATCTTAGATAGAAACGGTTTGATTTTAGCCTCCAGTGTGCCCGTACCTAGCATCTGGGCGAGTCCTGGGGATATAGACCGTGATCATCAAAAATTAAAACAATTGGCAAGCCTTTTGGGATTGAGCCCAGCAGAGCTGGACAAAAAACTTCAAGACGAGGACAAAAACTTTGTTTGGATAAAACGCCAAGTGGATGAACCCGTTGCTGAACAAATTGCAGCTTTGAAGATCAAGGGCGTCTTCTCAACGATGGAGTACAAGCGAGTTTATCCTGAAGGGGATGCAGCAGCCCATGTCGTTGGTTTCACCAACTACGAGAACAATGGTCAAGAGGGTATGGAGTATGCCTATAACTCTCAGTTAGGGGGCAAGTCAGGGACTCGGCAAGTCATTAAGAACAGACTCGGGCAAGTGGTCGAAGACATTGGGGAGATGATACCTCCCATGGATGGACGCGATTTGCAATTGAGTATTGACTCAAAAGTTCAATTTTTTGCTTTTGAAAAATTAAAAGAGGCCGTAATACTCCATAAAGCACAGGCCGGTAGCGTTGTGGTCTTAGATGTTCAAAACGGAGAAGTCCTGGCTCTTGCTAATTATCCAAGTTATTCACCAGATAAAAGAGATAAGTTAACGGGCGAGCAATTAAGAAATAGGGCCCTTACAGATACTTTTGAGCCAGGCTCAACAATGAAGCCGTTTGTTGTTGGACTGGCGTTGGAGCATAACATTGTTAAGCCGGAAACAATTATTCAAACTGGCAATGGACACTTGAATATGTCTGGTGTCGTGATTTCGGACTCTCACCCCCACGGTGCAATGAGTGTGCGTGAGGTCATTCAGAAATCAAGCAACATTGGTGCTGTAAAAATTGCAATGCAAATGCAGCCCAAAGATATGTGGGAGATTTATACACAAGTTGGATTTGGACAAAAACCACAAGTACCGTTCCCCTACGCTGGAACAGGAAGACTAAGAGCTTACAAGACTTGGAGGCCTATTGAGCAGGCAACCATGAGCTACGGGTATGGTCTTTCTACAAGCCTTTTTCAGCTCGCTCAGGCCTACACACTGTTTGCTGCAGACGGGGAAATTATTCCAATGAGTCTGATCAAACGAAAAGAAAAACCAGTGGGCGCGAAAATTTTAAGTGCTACTAATGCCTCTGAACTGAGGGGCATGTTGCACATGGTTACTGGGCCTGGGGGTACAGCACCTCTTGCACAAACCATGGGGTACTCGGTGGGGGGGAAAACAGGAACTGCCCACAAACAAGAAGGCAAAGGCTACGCAAGTAATAAATACAGAGGATTCTTTGTTGGTTTGGCTCCAATTGAGCAACCTCGAATTGTTGTGGCAGTCATGATCGATGAACCCACAGATGGTGTGTATTTTGGAGGAGATAATGCGGGCCCAGTTTTTAGTCAAACGGTTCAGCAAACCCTTCGGCTTTTAGGTGTTCAGCCTGACATGGCCGTTAAGCCACAAGTGTTTAGCGCAGAAAAGGAGGCATTGTGATTTCCTCCCTAGGCACTCCAAAACAAGTTGCAAATTGGCTTAAAGAGAAAGTCACTGGAGAATTGTGCTCTGACAGTAGACGAATCGAGCGTGGCGACGGATTTGTGGCTTGGCCAGGTTACGCCGTAGACGGCAGAGCATTTGTTCAAAATGCTTTGAACCAAGGGGCGAGCGCATGTTTGGTTGAGCAAGACAGAGTTGATGAATTTGCTGATGGATGGGATAAATCCCTAGTAATTGCCTATAAGGGTTTAAAAGCCGATTGCGGATTGATAGCTGATGAGTATTTTGATACACCAACGCGCAAGATCAAAGTATTGGCTGTAACGGGAACAAACGGTAAAACTTCTATTACCTGGTGGATTGGTGCAATTCTTGGAGCAATGCATAAAAAATGCGGAGTTATTGGAACACTTGGCGTCGGCGAAGTAAATGGTTTAGAGGGCAATACTCAAAAACACAATATAGACCCATTGGCTACATTTAAACCAAACGGACTAACCACGCCAGATCCGATAACTTTGCAAAGAAGTTTGAAAGAATTCACAGACCGTGACTTCGAATACTGCGCTCTAGAAGCTTCCTCCATTGGGCTAGCCGAACATAGACTGAGTGGAACACGCATTGAGACGGCTATCTTTACAAATCTTAGTAGAGATCATTTGGACTATCACTCCAATATGCAGGAATATTGGGAAGTCAAAAAAGGATTATTTCAGTGGCCAGACCTTAAAGGTGCAGTGATTAATGTGGATGATCCAAAAGGTCTTGAACTTTATAAAGAACTGAGTGCAAAGAAAAATTCAGCAATAAAAGTTATTGCCTACGGACACAGTGAAGTATCTAATCTTCGTGCAACTGAAGTGATCTATCCAAATACGAATGGAGGATTAAGTTTCAAAGTAACTTTTATAAATGATGCTGGACTGATACAAAGCGGTTTTTTGGAAACAAAATTTGTTGGAATGTATAACGTTTCTAATTTGTTAGCAGTTATTGGAACTTTGTGTAATCTAGGGTTCGATTTGCAAACAATATTGCACCAATGTGAGTATCTAAGCCCAGTGGTGGGCAGAATGCAAAGAATTGAGATTGCAAATAAGAAAGTGCCGATCGTTATAGTTGACTATGCACATACCCCTGACGCTTTAGAGAAAGCACTTCAAAGCCTAGTACCTATAAAACTAAAGACAAATGGAAAATTGCACTGCTTGGTCGGATGCGGGGGCGAAAGAGATGCGGGTAAGCGATCTGTGATGGCTGAGTTTGCCAATAAATACTCTGATAGCGTTATTTTTACTTCCGATAATCCGCGCGGTGAAAGTGCTCAAGCCATCATCAATGACATGTTAAAGGGCATCGAGTCCGCAGATCAATCTAAGGTTGATGTCGAATTAGATAGAGGGCTCGCTATATCGAAAATCATTTGTCGAGCCAAAGGTGAGGACGTAGTATTAATTGCTGGCAAGGGCCATGAAAATTATCAAGATATTAATGGAGTAAAAATCCCGTTCTCTGATGCATTGCATGCTAAAGAGTCGCTGATGTCTGAGTATGTCGAAGGAGGAGTTGAATTATGACCGAAATTACAGTGTCAAAAAATTCAATGAACTCCTCCCTAAGCGACGTAGCGGATATGCTGGGTCGATGTGAATTCATTGGGAATCCAGCCCTACAAGTTCAAAGAGTACAACTGGATTCAAGGGCCGTTGAACTCGGTGACCTATTCATCGCACTCAAAGGCGAAAGATTTGATGCTCATGATTTCTTAACCGATATCTCAAAGATAAACGGTGTGAGCGTATTGGTGAACAAAGCTGCAAAAGAAAAAGTAAAAGAGCTTGGACTGAACGCAGTATTTGTAGAAGACACTAAAAATGCACTTGGAGAGCTTGCTAAAGCTTGGCGAGCTAAACATTCCATTCCTTTAATAGCCGTAACTGGTAGTAACGGAAAAACAACTGTAACGCAAATGATTGCAAGTATTTTGAAATCATTTGCGGGTGAAAACTCATTGGCAACCGTTGGAAATTTGAATAACGAAATTGGAGTTCCACAGACGCTTCTTAGATTAAGAGCTCACCATACGTGCTCTGTGGTGGAACTTGGAATGAATCATCCTGGTGAAATTGCATATCTTGCTAATTTAACGAACCCAAGCGTAGGCTTGGTAAATAACGCACAACGTGAACACCAAGAGTTTATGAATTCTGTAGAAGCGGTGGCCATTGAAAACGCGCAGGTTATTAAGTGTTTGGAGCCCAACGGCATCGCCGTATTTCCGGCTGATGATGAATATACAGATCTTTGGATTCAAATGTGCGAAAAAAAGAAATTCATGACATTCGCACTAGGCCATGTACTGGAAGATAGCAACGACAACACTTCCCCGTTAATGAGTAAACAAAGCGACGTGTTTTTATTGAGTGCTGAGTTTGAGGGTTCATTTTGGAATATAAAAGTTCAAACTCCCACCGGCGTAGTGAATACAACTTTGAATATTGCAGGAAAGCATAACGTTAAAAATGCACTTGCAGCTATTACTTCATGTGTGGCTTTAAATATTCCATTGAGTGATATATCAAAAGGATTGTCATTGTTTGAACCAGTAAAGGGGCGATCAAGATCATTCGAGTTGAGAGCAGATGATAAAAACATTGCAGTTATTGATGACACCTACAACGCTAACCCTGATTCTGTGATTGCTGCGATCGAGGTGCTTAAAACAATGAAAGCCCCAAGAATTTTAATTCTTGGAGATATGGGTGAGGTAGGTGCTGAGGGACCTCGCTTTCATAGTGAAGTAGGTGCATACGCCGCTGATAAAGGAATTACTTCACTCTTCGGATTGGGTGAGTTGACACAGCATAGCGTAGCAGCCTTTAACAAAAAAAATATGCTGAATGGAGTAGAAAAATCAGGAATCCATTTTGACTCAATGCAAGACCTCAGAAATGAGGTACCAAAAATTTATAAACAATACAGTAGCATTTTAGTTAAAGGATCTCGATTTATGAAAATGGAACAGGTCGTAAACGAGTTGCAAGAAAGTGTTAATTTAAAAGCTAATGTGCTCAACAGTGCTCATCTTGAGGAGGGCACATGCTCTTAACTCTTGCCACTTGGTTACAAACCTTATCACCAGATTTTGGATTTTTCCGGGTATTTCAGTACATCACTTTTAGAGCTGTCATGGGAGCCATGACAGCTTTATTGATCGGACTTGTCGCTGGGCCTTTTGTGATCAGAAAATTAACTTCACTCAAAATTGGTCAACCTATTAGGGAGTACGGAATACAAGAACACTTGAGTAAAAGTGGAACGCCCACAATGGGGGGAGTATTGATATTGCTGGGCATCTTTGTATCCACGCTACTTTGGGCTGATTTAACCAATAGATTTATCTGGATCGTTTTGATTGTGACACTTGGATTTGGTGCAATTGGGTGGGTAGATGACTGGAGAAAAGTTGTCGATAAAAATCCTGAAGGTATGCGCTCGCGAGAGAAATATTTTTGGCAATCAGTGATCGGTCTGGTTGCTGCGATTTATTTGGTATTTAGTATTTCTGAGAATTCAAACTACAGAGTGTTTGAATTATTCATTACTTGGGTTCAATCGGGATTTGATGTAAGTTTGCCCCCCAAAGCTGGACTCTTGTTGCCTTTCTTCAAAGAGATAAGTTATCCGCTTGGAGTTCTTGGATTTGTAATTCTTACTTATTTGGTGATTGTTGGATCTAGTAATGCGGTTAACTTGACTGATGGATTAGACGGACTGGCCATTATGACTGTGGTGATGGTTGGGTCAGCACTGGGTGTGTTTGCATACGTTACTGGTAGTTCCGTCTATTCAAAATATCTGTTGCTCCCGCATATTCCAGGATCAGGTGAATTGATGGTTTTTTGTGCGGCAATGGCCGGCGCAGGTTTGGCGTTTCTGTGGTTTAACACCTTTCCAGCACAGGTTTTTATGGGAGATGTAGGTGCACTTGCATTGGGGGGTGCACTTGGGACAATTGCTGTGATTGTTAGACAAGAAATAGTTCTCGCAATTATGGGGGGAATATTTGTAGTAGAAGCACTCTCAGTGATGATTCAGGTGAGCTACTTTAAGTACACAAAAAGAAAGTACGGTGAGGGCAAAAGAATATTAAAAATGGCACCGCTGCATCACCATTTCGAGAAGAGTGGATGGAAAGAAACTCAAGTGGTTGTACGGTTTTGGATTATCACCATGCTTCTTTGCTTGGTGGGTTTATCAACATTGAAACTTAGGTAATTGTTTTTTTATGTATCTTTTTAAAGATCAGCAGGTATTGATTCTTGGTCTGGGAGCTTCGGGCTTGGCTATGGCCCGTTGGTGCTACCGACAAGGTGCAAGAGTTATCGTGGCTGATACACGCTCAGAACCGCCGTTTTTAAATGCGTTAAACAAAGACTGCCCGTTGGCTAAATTCATATGCGGAACATTCTCCAAAGAGTTGATCTATGTTGATTCCCAAAATGTTGTGCAAACTGAAGTAGAAAATAGAGAAACAGTGAAGGCAGTTTTTAAGAGCCCGGGATTGACTCCTTTGGAGGTTGATTCTGTTTTAAAGGAAGCTAAATCTATCGGACTGTGGGTTGGCACTGAACTCAGTTTATTTAGCCATGCGTTAGAACATTTAAAAAATGAAATCGGGTATGAGCCCAGCGTACTGGCTGTAACGGGTACAAATGGTAAAACAACAGTAACATCCTTAACCCATCAAATGCTCCAAAGAGGCGGAGTCTATAGTGTGATCGCGGGAAATATTGGTCCCACAATGCTTGACACTTTGGTGGAGAAATTGATCGAAATGCAAGCACACGATCATGAGATTGATGCTCAAAATAGTCTGGATTTATCTCTTAAACAGGAGACTGATAGCGAGCTGAGTACACAAGCTTCAAATGACTCCTCTGATATAGATTTAAAAATAGAAGATAAAAAACCAGAGAAACCCAAATATAAGTTACCTGAAGCTTGGGTGCTCGAGTTGTCAAGTTTTCAATTGAACGATACGCAGGGTTTCGATCCCACAAGTGCAGTCATATTGAACATAACAGAAGACCACCTTGATTGGCACGGTGATATGCAGACGTATGCATATGCAAAGTCAAAAATTTTTGGCAAACATACGACCATGATTTTGTATAGAGATGATCCATTCGTTGTTGGATTAAAACCACCAGAGATGATTGAGAAGGAGCGTAAAAAAGCAAAGTTACTGGCCGAGCAAAACGCGCAAGAATGGTTTGAACCTGACGTAATCACATTTGGAAACAATTTGCCAACTGTTGCAGGTGACTATGGCCTAGAAACAGTCAACGGTATGACTTGGCTTGTAAAGGGCGTAGATCCTAACGAAGACGAGAGTGAGCACAGAACTCGAAAGCGAAAAATTGAGATCCAAAGCGATGAGCTTTTAATTCAACGACTAATGCCAGCAGATGCACTGCGAATTAGAGGTACGCATAATGCACTAAACGCATTGGCTGCGCTAGCGCTTTGCTCAACAACCAAAGCGACCAAGCTAGGTCATGGCCCCATGCTTTATGCACTTAGGGAGTACCAAGGTGAGCCTCACCGTGTGGAGCCAGTTGCGAGAATCAATGATGTCGAATATTTTGATGACAGCAAAGGCACTAATGTAGGCGCAACTCTTGCCGCCATCAATGGACTTGGACCTGATTTCTCTTTGATCGTCATATTAGGTGGTGAGGGTAAAGGACAAGACTTTAGGCCTTTATCCGAGCCATTGTCAAAGTATGCAAAGCTTGTGCTCTTGATTGGTCGGGATGCGCCCACGATTGAAGAGGCCTTAAAAACTCATCCTATAAAAATAATTAACGCTCCAAGTCTGACAGAGGCTGTTGAAGTTGCTCATCAACATGCAAATTTGGGAGATGCGGTGTTGATGTCACCGGCTTGTGCGAGTTTTGACATGTTTGATAACTACGAACATAGAGCAACAGTATTTGTCCAAGCAGTTAAAGATCTTGCGCTTGAGGAGGGAGTCGTATGAGCGTAAATTCGCGCTACGGTCATACTTCAGCTAAAGATAGTGCGCAAAGTAGCGCTGGGATTTTCAGTCGGCTCAGCAACTGGTTATCAAATCTTTGGGTAGGGACTCCAAGGGACGGCGTTGACGCATTACCGGTTAGGGTGCACGGGCGAGAGTTTGCACGAACCGCTGTGTCACCCGTAGGTATTAAAGGTTTTGATCAGCCATTGATATGGTCGATTGCAACCCTTTTGATATGCGGACTCATCATGGTCTACTCCGCGTCTATCGCAATACCAGACAACCCGCATACAGCTCAGTACTCGCAGACTCACTATTTGGTTAGGCACGGCATATCTTTGGTTATCGGTTTCACTATTGCTTTATTGGCGTTTCAAATACCGATGGATATATGGGAAAAATATGCACCCCATATTTTTGTTGGCTCACTAGTATTGCTAATCTTAGTATTGATACCTTTTATTGGTAAAGGTGTAAACGGCGCAAGAAGATGGATCTCTTTTGGTGTGATGAATTTTCAGCCCTCAGAGTTAGCAAAACTTGGTGTTCTTCTTTATGCATCTAACTATATGGTGAGAAAAATGGATGTGAAAGAAAAATTCTTCACATCAGTTGCACCCATGAGTATTGCAGTAGCTTTGGTTGGTTTTTTGTTGCTGTACGAGCCCGATATGGGTGCATTCATGGTGATTGCAGTCATCGCTATGGGAATATTATTTTTGGGCGGTGTCAACGCAAGAATGTTCTTCCTTATTGCATTGATTTTGCTGTTTGCGTTTGCAATGATGATTTACTTCTCTGACTGGCGACGAGAGAGGATATTTGCTTACCTTGACCCTTGGGGTGATAAGTATTCGCTAGGAAAAGGTTATCAACTCTCTCACTCATTGATTGCCCTAGGGAGAGGTGAGATTTTTGGAGTGGGGTTGGGCGGTAGTGTTGAAAAACTGCACTGGTTACCAGAAGCTCACACAGATTTCTTGCTAGCCGTAATCGGCGAAGAATTTGGATTTGTAGGAGTTTTTGCAATCATTGCACTCTTTATGTGGTTAACCAGAAGGATTATGTACATTGGTCGTCAAGCAATTGCTATGGACCGAGTGTTCTCTGGGCTCGTTGCACAGGGCGTGGGAGTTTGGATGGGGTTCCAAGCTTTTATTAATATGGGTGTTAATTTGGGCGCCCTACCCACAAAAGGTCTAACGCTACCCCTCATGAGCTTTGGTGGATCAGCAATATTGCTTAATTTAATAGCATTGGCAATAGTGCTTCGTGTTGATTATGAAAATAGATTGTTAATGCACGGGGGGAGATTGTGATTAATCTTGCCACTGTTCAAAATCCACAGCACGCACAAAATTCACCTACAGCACTTGTAATTGCTGGAGGGACGGGCGGGCATATTTTCCCTGGACTAGCGATTGCCGGACTTCTTCGCGAAAGGGGTTGGAATGTTCATTGGATAGGTGGTAAGTCTCCAAGTATGGAGAGTCAACTCGTTCCAAAGCAAGGAATTAATTTCCTAGGTATTGAATTTTCTGGTGTACGTGGTAAAGGCTGGAAAGCTTTGGTAGATTTACCCATACGACTTCTTAAAGCTTCACAGCAGAGTTTGAAGATCATCAAAGAAATACGTCCCGATGTGTTGATAGGGTTGGGGGGCTACATCACTGTGCCACCTTGTTTGATGGGACGTTTGATGGGCAAGCCTTTGATCTTGCATGAACAGAACTCTGTAGCTGGGAGTGCAAATAAATTATTGGCTAAGTTCTCTAAGAATGTTTTTACAGCATTCCCTGGAGTCTTAATGGGCGAATGGGTTGGCAATCCACTGCGAGAAAATTTTAGAAATCAAGAACCACCCGAAATACGGCTCACCAATAGAGAAGGCCCACTCAGGGTGTTGATCGTTGGGGGGAGTTTGGGTGCGAAAGCACTGAACACAATTGTTCCTCAGGCCATAGCACGTATACATAAAGAACAAAAGCTTCAGGTATTACATCAAGGGGGCGCAAAGCAAATAGATGAACTTAGACTTGCCTATCAAAACGCAGGGTTACAAGAAGGCGAAAACATTCGACTCGTACCTTTTATAGACGATATGGCGAGCGCATTTATGCACGCTGATTTAGTCATATGCAGGGCAGGAGCGAGCACAGTTTGTGAATTGGCTGCGATTGGTGTGGCAGCAATCTATGTACCTTTCCCACACGCTGTTGATGACCATCAAACAATCAATGCAAAGTTTATCGTTGACAGTGGTGGTGGCTGGTTAATTCAACAAAAAGATTTAGATGCACAAAAATTATCTGAATTAATTGTCAACATCAGTAGAAAAGAAATATTAGAAAAAGCGACCAAAGCATATTCGATAAGAAAAATACAAGCAACCGAAAAAGTAGTGCAAGCCTGTGAGGAGATAGTGATTTGAAACAAGCCATCAAACATGTGCATTTTGTAGGGATCGGGGGTGCCGGAATGAGTGGCATTGCCGAAGTTTTGTTCAACTTAGGCTATACAGTCTCAGGCTCTGATATTTCGTCTGGTTCAGTGTTGCAAAGGCTTGAGAATCTTGGTATCAAAACCTATGTTGGTCATAGTGCAAAAAACATAGTGGGTGCTGATGCAGTCGTTACATCAACTGCCGTTAAGGGAGAGAATCCAGAGGTCGTTGCCGCTCATAAAAAACTAATTCCAGTTGTGCCGCGCGCGGTGATGTTGGCCGAGTTAATGAGACTTAAAAAAGGCATTGCTATTGCGGGTACACACGGGAAAACAACAACCACAAGTTTGGTAGCCAGTGTGCTGGCTCAAGGTGGACTAGACCCAACATTTGTAATTGGTGGAAAACTCAATAGTGCGGGTGTTAACGCCAAGCTTGGAGGGGGTGAGTATATTGTTGTTGAAGCTGATGAGTCCGATGCTTCGTTCCTAAATCTCTCACCCGTCATGTCCGTAGTCACCAACATTGATGAAGACCATATGGACACTTATGGTCATGACTTCAATCGATTAAAACAAGCTTTTGTAGAGTTTTTACACCGTATGCCTTTTTACGGCGCTGCAATTCTATGTATTGATGATCCTTCACTTAGAAGTATTTTGGCAGATGTATCGCGACCCATCACCAGTTACGGTTTTTCAAAAGACGCACAGATTCGAGCTTTTGATGTTAAGGCTGAGAACGGAAGAATGAGTTTTAAAGTCTCAAGATCTAATGGAATTACTCTACCGGAATTAAAAGTGGAGCTCAATCTTGCAGGCGAGCATAACGTACTAAATGCCCTAGCTGCAATTGCGGTTGCAGTTGAGCTCAACATCCCTGATAAAGCGCTTTTAAAAGCTCTATCCGAATTCAAAGGTGTGGGAAGACGTTTTCAGCGGCACGGAGAGTTCAAGGCTGCGACGGGCGGTACTTACACCTTAATTGAGGATTATGGTCACCACCCAGTTGAGCTAGGCGTGACGATTCGTGCGGCAAAAGGAGCTTATCCAGGTAGACGCATCGTCGTAGCTTTCCAGCCCCATCGTTACACCAGGACGCGCGATTGCTTTGAGGACTTTGTTCAGGTTTTAAAAACTGCAGACGCAGTCTGGATGACTGAAATCTACGCAGCTGGCGAGAAACCCATTGCAGGTGCAGACGGAAGATCACTCACGAGAGCGCTTAGGTTGAGTGGTCAACAAGAGGTGAGCTTTACCAAAACAGTAGAGGACCTCAGTAAGCACATCCTAGAAAACGCATTAGGAGATGACGTCGTTTTATGTATGGGAGCTGGATCCATTGGTGGCGTTCCAGCCTCTGTTTTACAAAGAGCTAAGCAATCAGATTTGCTGGTAGAGCTAAAAAAAATAAAAGATAAAACAAAAGCAAAGAAAAAATCAAAAATAAGCATAAAAGATGATGACAAGAGCAAAAAGAAAACAAAAAGAAATGCAGTTGCGCAACTCAAATTAGTGAAGGCAAATAGCAGTAGTTCTATGCAAAAAACTAAAAAAATCAACAAAGGAGCGGGTGCATGACCTTGGCCCAGGCATCAGCGCAATCTCTTTTATCAAAACCGTTTGATATTCATACTGCTAAGGTAGCGGTGATGATGGGGGGATCCTCGGCTGAGCGTGAAATTTCATTGATGTCAGGAAATGGAGTTTTGAGCGCCCTAAAGTCAAGGGGTGTGAATGCGCACGCTTTTGATCCAGCTCAAACGCAATTGGACCAAATCAGAAACCAAGGGTTCACCCATGTCTTTATCGCTTTGCACGGTCGCCACGGTGAGGATGGAACTATTCAAGGTGCACTAGAGTTGATGGCCGTACCTTATACAGGATCTGGAGTCATGGCCTCGGCAATAGCAATGGATAAGCACATGACAAAACAAATTTGGATGGCTAACGAATTAACTACTCCACATTCTGTTTATTTAAAACCACACGAACAAACCAGAGAGCGCATTAAACAAATCATTGATGAGATTGAGTTGCCTCTTATTGTGAAACCACCAAGAGAGGGGTCCTCTATTGGTGTAACTAAAGTGACCCGAGCTGATGAGCTAGAAAGCGCTGTGAGGGAAGCGATTAAGTTTGATCCAGAGCTTTTGTGTGAGTCATTCATTGAAGGTCCTGAGGTCACTTGCCCAATCATTGGAACGGGAGCGCGCGCAAAATGTTTACCTGTCATACAGATTGTTGCACCCGAGGGTGCTTATGATTATCAGAATAAATACTTCACTGATAGTGTGAAATACCTTGTGCCAAGCGGACTGAGTCGTGAACTCGAAAAAGAAATACAAGACCTTGCATTAAAAGCATACCTAAGCCTTGGCTGTAGGGGCTGGGGAAGAGCAGATTTAATGATTCGTGCCCGTGACTCTAAGCCTTTTTTACTTGAGATGAACACGAGCCCTGGTATGACCTCACACTCATTGGTTCCAATGTCTGCAAAGGCAGCAGGGATTTCATACGAAGATCTGTGTTTGCAAATTCTGATGGATGCAACCAATGATTCAGCTATGGGTGTGTCAAAGGAGGACTCCGATTGAACGCACAGAGTAATGTTTACAGTCGAAGCACCCACTACAGGCCAAACTACGCGAGAGAGCCTGAAGTGGTGGTTGAACCTTTGGACGTTAAGTTAATGAATATGGTGTCGAGCCTTCTTTTGTTTGGCTGTGTTGCGCTCTTAAGCGTTGCAGGTCTTTGGGCGCTCGTACGTAATCCTATATTTGCCTTGACCGACATTACTGTCTCAGGCGATGTGACTCACAACAATGCAGTGACGATCAGAGCAAACGTTACGCCGCAATTATTAGGAAATTTCTTTACGCTCGATTTGTTGAAAGCAAGACATACATTTGAATCTGTGCCATGGGTCAGAAGAGCCATCATTGAACGGAAATTTCCGAATCAATTATTGGTTCAGTTAGAAGAACATCAACCCGTGGCTTACTGGGGATCAGGAGCGGATACAAGACTCGTTAACAGTGCGGGTGAGATATTTGTAGCCAACTCGGACGAGATAGAAAACGAAGCCATGCCAAGATTAGATGGACCTGACTCAGAGTCCGCACAAGTACTTGAGTTGTACAAAGCATTGGCTCCTGAATTTGAAGCAATTAAATTGCCAATCAGAGGGGTTGAGCTATCGGGTCGAGGGAGTTGGAGATTGACCCTAGAGAGTGGATCAGAAATAGAGCTTGGAAGAGGACGGGTGAGTGAGGTGCAAGTCAAGGTAAAACGATTCATTGACACTTTAACTCACGTTATGAATAGATTGGATAAGAAGGTTAGTTCACTTGAATCAGCAGACTTACGGCACGAAAACGGATACGCAGTCAGGATCCGAGGTTTGAGGACCTTGGAGACTGGGACACACAAATAACTAAGGTGAATTGAAAATGGCAAAAGAGTATAAAGATTTGGTGTTTGGGTTAGATATTGGTACCAGTAAAGTCATGGTGGTCGCAGCGGAGGTATTGCCGGGCGGTGATCTGAAAATTGCTGGATTTGGTGTCGCCCCAAGCAATGGATTAAAACGTGGTGTTGTTGTCAATATAGATGCAACGGTGCAAAGCATTCAACAAGCTCTAAAGGAAGCAGAGTTGATGGCGGATTGCAAAATCACCAGCGTCTACACCGGCATTACGGGCAGTCATATTAGAGGCATCAACTCCTCAGGGATGGTCGCTGTAAAAGACAAGGAGGTGACCGCTCCAGATGTGGCGAGAGTTGTGGAAACCGCAAAAGCAATCAACATATCTAACGATCAACGCTTGTTGCTCGTTGAGCCCCAAGAGTTTGTGATTGACGGTCAAGACGTCAAAGAACCTATAGGCATGAGCGGAATTCGCCTAGAGGCAAAGGTACATATTGTGACCGGTGCCCAAAGCGCCGCAGAAAATATTATCAAATGTATTAGACGATGCGGCCTTGATGTTGAACAGTTGATGCTCAATCCGCATGCATCTAGCTTGTCTGTGCTCACACAAGATGAGAAAGAGCTTGGCGTGGCAATGGTTGACATCGGAGCAGGTACGACAGATGTCGCAATATACACGGGCGGTGCAATACGCCATACAGCTGTAATTCCAATTGCTGGGGATTTAATCACCAGCGATATTGCAATGGCCCTTAGAACTCCTACCAAGGATGCAGAGGACATTAAAGTCGAGTCAGGCTTTGCTAAACAGTTACTGGCTAATCCTGAGATCCAAGTGGAGGTTCCAGGTCTTGGGGACCGTGGACCCAGAATGCTCAGCAGGCAAGCGTTAGCGGGGGTTATTGAGCCAAGGGTAGAGGAAATTTTCTCATTGGTGTTGCAGGCGATTAGGGATTCCGGCTATGAGGAGATGCTCTCGTCTGGAATCGTCTTAACAGGTGGGAGCGTGATCATGCCAGGTATGGTCGAGTTGGGAGAGGATATTTTCTTAAAACCAGTGAGACGCGGTATACCCCATTACTCCAACTCTTTATCAGATATGGTTTCACACCCTAAGGCAGCAACAGTTATGGGTCTGCTTGAGGAGGCAAGAATGGCGCGTATGAGAGGATTTAAAGTGGCTCAAAAGAGTGGATCTTTCTCGACCACTTTGGGTCAATTAAAAGATTGGTTTGTTGGAAATTTCTAATGAATAAATATGAAATTAATATTGGACAAGATGGTTCAAAGACTTTGAACTATCAATGCGGTCCACCCACAGTCCTCAAGCGACGATGGCGTCCTTGTTGTAGAGGAGCGCCCCCATGAAGCGAAAATAAATGAGAACATAAAACTTAAACCAGCGAGATGAGTCGAAAACAAGGCTAATAAAAATAAAAATCTACAAGGTATAGACCCACAAGGTAGGCAAGTGAAATTAGGGAAAAACAAAAAATCAAACCCTAAATTGAAAAATATTTCAGGCAACTGCAACAATTTAAATAATGGAGTGAACTATGACTATAGAAATGATTGAAACTGATGAATTTACACCTGTTACACAAATTAAAGTAATCGGAGTAGGTGGGGGGGGTGGTAACGCTGTTGAGCACATGATCAAAAGCGGAGTGCGAGGGGTTGAGTTCATTTGTGCAAATACAGATGCTCAAGCTCTTAAGTCTTCAAGTGCAGAGAAAGTAATTCAACTCGGCGACAGCGGTCTAGGCGCTGGAAGTAAACCCGAACGTGGGCAAGAGGCGGCAGAGGCGGCGGTTGAGAAAATCCGCGAAACTCTAAAAGGCTCAAACATGTTGTTTGTAACCGCAGGCATGGGCGGCGGTACTGGAACAGGTGCTGCACCCGTTGTTGCGAGAATAGCTCGTGAGATGGGAATCTTAACGGTTGGCGTGGTCACAAAACCTTTTGACTGGGAGGGTGGTCGACGCATGACGAATGCGGAGTCAGGATTGGCTGAACTAGAGGCTAATGTGGATTCACTTATCGTTGTATTAAACGAGAAACTACAACAAGTACTTGGAGACGATGTATCTCAGGACCAAGCCTTCGCCTTTGCAAATGATGTGCTTCGTAACTCAGTGGGCGGAATTGCAGAGATCATTAATGTTGAGGCATTGGTGAACGTTGACTTCGAGGACGTGAGAACTGTAATGAGCGAACAAGGTAAGGCCATGATGGGGACTGCAACAGCAAATGGACCAGACCGTGCCCGGATCGCAGCTGAACAAGCAGTGGCTTGCCCCCTGCTTGAGGGTGTTGATATGTCTGGAGCAAAGGGAGTATTGGTACTCATTACTGCTGCTAAGGGTGATTTAAAACTCTCCGAATCTAGAGAAGCAATGAACACCATCAGGGCGTTCGCCTCCAACGAAGCTCACGTGATTTACGGAACAGCTTACGATGACAGCCTAGGGGACCAAATCCGCGTTACTGTTGTTGCAACAGGATTGGCGCAAGCGGGTCGTCGTCATGCACCTACACTGCAAGTCTTGAGAACGGGTACCGATAATATGCCTATCAACGTTCAATCAAACTCCAGTGGTATGCAAGCTTCAATGCCAACATCGATGCCCACTTCAATGCCCACATCCATGCCGACTTCCATGCCTACATCTATGGTTGGAGCTGGAAGTTCTGCGCCCACCCCAGTTGTTCAACCTGATTATGCTGGTATGTCAGTTCCAAGTGTTTGGCGTACCAATCGAACCCAAGCAGCTGCAAAGGTAGATGCATTATCCTCAGGCGGAATGGATGATTATGAGATCCCAGCCTTCCTTCGTAAGCAAGCCGACTAAAATACGGGTGTGTTAAAACAAAGAACTCTTCAAACGTTGACCAAAGCTGTGGGCGTAGGCCTTCACAGCGGTCAGCGCGTGGAGTTAACTCTAAGACCTGCTCCCCCTAATACTGGGATCGTATTTAGGAGAACGGATCTTGCTAAACCCGTAGAAATTGCTGTTAATGCTAATGCTGTCACAGATACACGTTTGGCCTCCACCATCTCCTCCAATGGGGCTAAGGTGTTGACAGTAGAGCATTTGATGTCCGCTTGCAGTGGATTAGGAATTGATAACCTATATGTGGATATTACAGCTGAGGAGGTCCCCATACTTGATGGATCAGCTGCCTCATTTGTGTTTTTGCTGCAAAGTGCGGGTATCGTCTTACAAGACGCGCCTAAACGTTTTATTCGTGTAAAAAAAGAGGTCCATGTGACCGAGGGATCAGGGGAGAATTTAAAGTGGGCAACCTTAAAACCTTTTGAGGGCTTTAAGTTGAACTTTGAGATCGACTTTCAACATCCAGCCGTCGACTCAACAGGGCAAAGTGTTGAGTTTGATATGGATACAGGCACCTATACCAAAGACATTGCGAGGGCGAGAACTTTCGGATTTACCAAAGATGTCGAGATGATGCGCTCTAAAGGATTGGCATTGGGGGGAAGTTTAGATAATGCAATCGTGATGGATGATTACAAGGTGTTGAACGCAGAGGGACTAAGGTACGGGGATGAATTCGTAAAGCATAAAATCCTTGATGCAATGGGAGATTTGTATATTCTTGGAAAACCTCTGCTCGCGGCATACAGTGCATTTCGCTCAGGACACGCTTTAAATAACCTACTTCTCAGAGAATTGCTAAATGACCCTCTGGCTTATGAGGTCACTACTTTTGAAGACGAAAATTCTGCTCCGAAAGGGTTGGCACAATTAGCACCAGCTTGGTAGACTCATCTCCTTTCTCATCTCCTTTCTCATCTCCCAGAGTTTTCTTAGGCTCATCAAATTAAGCGCTAGCGAGCCCTTCCCTTTACAAACATGCCTGAAGCTCGCCTGGCGTCACCACTGGGGTGCATTAGTTTTGCGATACCCTCAGCTGCATGAGCCTGAGTAATAGCAAGACCAAGCGCATCCGCAGCGTCTGGACCTGGTAGTTGGGGTAGCTTTAAAAGCCTTTTAACCATTTCTTGAACTTGCGCTTTGGCAGCTTTGCCGTGACCAGCTATTGCTTTCTTCATTTGAAGAGCTGTGTACTCGTTGAGCGGCAACTCGTTGTGAACGATCGCTGCAATGCAAGTCCCTCGAGCTTGTCCAAGGAGGAGGGAAGCCTGAGGGTTGACGTTCATAAAAACGATCTCGATGGCTGCTTCAGTGGGTTTATAGCGTTCTATGATCTCATTTATACCTGAGAAAATAACTTTTAATCTGGGTGGAAGGTTTCCTGTAGGTAAATGTTTGGTGCTGATGGTGCCACTAGCAATGTATTGCAGATTAATACCATTTGAACTGATCACGCCAAAACCAGTTGTTTGAAGACCTGGATCGATGCCTAAGATAATGCGTGAATTGGTGATTTGTTGAACAATCGGCATAAAGTTTAGGGAAGTTTTGCGCTGTTCATTCGTGAAGCAATGACTTGAGCGCGCTCGCCCAAGTAAACGGATCCCAAATTTCTCTCGAAATATTTAGGACGGGGGAGCATAACGGCAAGTCTTGCCGACTCTTCGGCTGAGAGTTTGGATGCAGGGTGGGAGAAGTAATGTCTCGCCGCAGCCTCAGCCCCAAAAACGCCGCTACCCCATTCCACATGATTTAAGTAGATCTCTAAAATCCTAGATTTGGAGAGAAGTGTTTCTAACTCGATGGTGATAACTAATTCTTGAGCTTTTCTGAGAAGGGTTCGCTCTTTAGATAGAAAGAGATTTTTAGCCAGTTGTTGGGTTATGGTAGAGCCACCCACAATTTTCACGTGTTTGTGAGAGCCTTTCTTATTTAACTCAGCAGCTTCAGTGGCTTTGGAGTTATTGGCCCAAGCTCGCTCAAGCGCCTCCCACTGCAAGCCGTTATGGGTGCTAAAGACATCGTCTTCAGAAACAATCACTGCTCGTTTGATGTTATTTGAGAGCAGGGAATTTGGTCGCCATTCTTGTAGCCAAGGCAATCTAAAAAATATCCCGTTTTGAGATGAAGCAAAAGAGACTTTGCCAATGCGTAAGGCCTCAGAGCGCTCAAAAGTGGTACTGACTGGGTTGAT
>CAIWAO010000075.1 GCA_903910745.1 uncultured Burkholderiales bacterium | reverse complement strand
GGTAGGTGCTGTGTTCGTTGCATCGACAACTACTGCTAGTTGTCTGCAACCAAGTACTACAAACTTGGCGACCCTACGGGGATTCGAACCCCGGTACTCACCGTGAAAGGGTGATGTCCTAGGCCTCTAGACGATAGGGTCAAAACCTAGACAAATGACACAAAGTGACACTTGATGACACTTTTGGTGGAGGTAAGCGGGATCGAACCGCTGACCTCTTGCATGCCATGCAAGCGCTCTCCCAGCTGAGCTATACCCCCAACTTGTGTCGAGCCAACAATTATAGCTTGTTTTCTTGCTCAACGCTTATCTATTGTAATAAGCCAACTCAAGTTTTACTTTTTCTTTAGCCGAGTAACTACAGTTTTAGGGTCGAAAATCGCAATTAACGCGTCCAAAGAAGGTGTTTGAGCTGTTCCCATCAGCAAAACCCTAACCGGCATGGCCAATTGAGGCATTTTCAATCCGGTTTGGGTCAGAACCTCTTTTAAAGCAGCAGCAATTGATTCTTTGTTCCATGAGGAATCTCCCAGCCCCTCAAGTTTATCGACGAGCAACTCTAATGCGCCAAAAACAGATTGAACGAGGTGCTTTTCTCGCTCCTCCTCAGGAATGATCACATCTGCATAGAAACATTTGGCCCAATTAGCCAGGGAGATCAGGGTATCGCATCGGTCTTTAAATAAACCACAAATCAGGGGTAGGCGCTCATCCGTTTTAATTGCGTCTTTCTCTATAAATACCTTCACACGTGTTGCAAGCTCTTGCTCGCTCAGTGTCTTTAAATGTTGCGCATTGACCCACTTTAACTTAGCCTCATCAAACTGAGCGGCACTGCGCCCTAAGTGGTCTAAATTAAACCACTGAAGAAACTGCTCACGACTGAATATCTCATCATCTCCGTGACTCCAGCCAAGTCTAGCTAAATAATTAACCATTGCGTCGGGCAAATAACCCTCGTCCCTGTAAGCGGTTACTGCCTTGGCTCCGTTTCGCTTGCTCATTTTCTCGCCCATCTCATTGAGCACAGTGGGTAGGTGTGCATAGACAGGGGGGGCCGCTCCTAGAGCATTAAAAATATTGATCTGCCGAGGTGTATTATTGACATGATCATCGCCCCTGATCACGTGTGTAATTTGCATGTCAATGTCATCTACGACCACACAAAAATTGTAGGTGGGTGTGCCGTCAGGTCTTGCAATCACAAGGTCATCAAGTTCTTGATTGCTGATCTCAATCAGACCTTTTACTTTATCGTCCCAACTCACCACACCATCAATTGGATTTTTGAAACGGAGGACGGGTTTAACGCCTTCTGGAATTTTCGGTAAGACCTTACCAGGCTCTGGTCTCCAGGTGCCGTCGTAGCGAGGCTTTTCTTTGGCAATCATCTGTTTTTCACGCAAAGCGTCCAACTCCTCTACGCTCATGTAACAAGGGTAGACGTGTCCAGTCTCTTTAAGCTTTGCAAGGACCTCGCGGTAGCGGTCCATACGTTGCATTTGGTAAAACGGTCCTTCATCTGGATCCATTCCCAGCCACTTCATACCTTCCAATATCACATCGACTGATGCCTGCGTTGAACGGTCTAAGTCAGTATCTTCGATGCGAAGAATAAAAACACCGTTGGTTGCTCTAGCATAAGCCCATGGGTACAAAGCAGAGCGGATGTTTCCTAAATGAATAAACCCTGTGGGTGAAGGAGCAAACCTTGTGCGAACAATAGTCATGAAAAATTTCTAAAAAAACTCTACAAAATGGCCTGTAAAAATACAGGATAAAAAACTAAATTGCGTCTAGTCCGAGGGATAAATCACGCTTGAGGTCTTCCAAATACTCTAAGCCAACAGCAATACGGATCAAGTTTTGCTCAATTCCGGCCTTGTGTCTTTGCTCCTCTGTGAGCCTACCGTGAGAGGTGCTTGGGGGATGCGTAATGATGGTTTTGACGTCCCCTAAGTTGGCAGTCACGCTCATGAGTTGAGTCTTATCGATGACAGTGAACGCTTTGCGCCGGGCCTCTTCGGGCGTGCTTGCTTTGACATCAAAAGATAGGACCGCTCCACCAAGACCAGATTGCTGAGCCATGGCGAGATCGTGTTGGGGATGACTTTCAAGCCCAGGGTAATAAACCCTTGAGATTTTTGGATGAGTCTCTAACCAAGTAGCAAAGGACAGGGCCTGCGCTGACTGAGCTTGCATCCTGATGCTAAGCGTCTCCATACCCTTGAGTACCACCCAAGCATTAAAGGGTGAGAGACTCATTCCCGCGCTTCTCATGACTGGAATAAATTTCTCACGAACCATTTGCTCAGAAGCACATAAGGCCCCAGCTACGACACGACCTTGTCCGTCAAGGTATTTTGTACCTGAGTGGACTACGACATCTGCGCCCAACAATATGGGCCTTTGCAGCGCGGGTGTACAAAAACAATTATCAACTGCAAGCACCGCCCCACAACCTTTTGCCAAATGACTTAGGGCTTTGATATCACAGACCTCAGTCAAAGGATTGGTGGGAGTTTCTGCAAAAAAGAGCTTTGTAGTCGGCTTTATAGCAGCCTCCCATTCAGTGATGTCCGTTTGAGAGACAAAGGTAGTTTCAACACCAAACTTAGCGAATTCCGAGCCAAGGAGTTTAATTGTCGAACCAAAAACGGATCTAGAACAAATCACGTGATCACCACTTTTAAGCAACCCCATGCAAAGGAGCAGTACGGCCGACATCCCACTTGAGGTTCCGATACAAGCCTGCGCGCCCTCAAGCAGAGCAAGCCGTTGCTCCATACTTGCTACGGTAGGATTTGTGAAGCGAGAGTAAATGTATCCATCCTCCTCACCTGAAAAACGTCTTGCAGCGGTCTGTGAATCGGGCTGCGTAAAACTAGAGGTTAAATAAAGCGCCTCTGAGTTCTCACCGTACTGTGATTTATCCACAGCCGCTCGGACAGCGAGCGTATCGATGTGCAAGCCTGCATAAGGTTTTTTTGAATTAGATTCAGAATTAGAACTCATATGAAAGGTACAAGAAAATTACGATTAAAAAACGACTGTAAAGATTCTTAAGTTTCGGACTTTAATTGTCCATTACAAAGCGGATCAATCCATCACGTTAGGCAAAGCCAATCGAGATGCATCATCTGCCTCAGTCGATTGGTGAACACGCTGTGCATTAAGTCCAGCAATCACCTCTGCAGATATGTCCCCAGTCACGTACTCCCCGTTAAAGCAAGATGCATCAAAGCCCTCAATTTTTGGATATCCTTTAGGAAGTGCTTTTTTGATGGCTTCAATCATCGCATCCACCTCTTGGTAAATAAGCGCGTCACAGCCGATGACCTCTCTCACCTGCTCGACCGTTTTGTCGTAAGCGACCAACTCTTGAAGTGTCGGCATATCTATGCCGTAGACATTTGGAAAACGAACCGGGGGGGCGGCACTTGCTAAATAAACTCGTCTAGCCCCAGCATCTCTAGCCATTTGCACAATTTCACGGCTTGTCGTACCGCGCACAATTGAATCATCGACCAGTAAAACGTTCCTACCCTTGAACTCACTGGCAATGACGTTTAATTTTTGACGAACAGATTTTTTGCGTACCGACTGTCCGGGCATAATAAAGGTGCGCCCCACATACCTGTTCTTTACAAACCCCTCTCTGTAAGGTATGCCTAAAAGATGTGCAAGTTGAGTTGCACTTGGCCTGCTGGACTCAGGAATTGGAATCACCACATCAATCTCTGAAGGCGGCAATACCGAGACTACCCTCTTTGCCAAACTCTCTCCTAAATTAAGCCTTGCCTGATAAACAGAAATACCGTCAAGTGTAGAGTCAGGCCTTGCCAGGTACACATACTCGAAGATACAGGGATTAAGCTTGCTGTTTGTTGCGCACTGTTGATTCAAGAGTACGCCGTCTAGACCAATAAATACGGCTTCACCGGGCGCGATATCTCTAACAAAGGTATGACCCGTACCTTCGAGTGCAACCGACTCACTTGCAACCATTAAAGCCCCGTCTGCACCTTTACCAATGCACAGTGGTCTGATCCCAAAGGGATCCCTAAACGCAAGCAACCCGTGACCCGCAATCATAGCGATGACAGCGTAAGAACCTTTGATTCTTTGATGAACTCCTTTTACAGCCTGAAATACATCGGCGGGAGAGAGGGTCACGCCTCTTGTGCAAGTCTCAAGTTCATGGGCTAAGACGTTGATTAAAACCTCAGAGTCACTCTCTGTATTGATGTGGCGGTGATCGTTCTTGTACAAGTCAATTTTCAAAGACTGTGCATTTGTCAAGTTTCCGTTGTGAACCAAAACGATTCCGTAAGGTGCATTAACGTAAAAAGGCTGCGCCTCCTCCTCACTTTGGGCGTTACCTGCGGTTGGATAGCGCACTTGACCAAGTCCAGTATTACCGGGCAGCGCACGCATATTTCTGGTACGAAAGATATCTCGCACCATGCCTTTGGCTTTGTGCATAAAGAACTTGCGCTCATGCTGAGTCGCTATGCCCGCTGCGTCTTGCCCTCTGTGTTGCAACAACAGCAATGCATCATAAATAAGTTGATTAACAACACCTCGTCCAACGACGCCAATAATTCCACACATTAGATATTTAACCTCTCAAAACTTATCGGCAAAAAAGAAATCACATGGTGCAAAAGATCCAAAAGCACCGGGGCAGAATTTGAATGTGTCCATTCAATACTGGTCTTAAATGGACTTAAATTTACACAGATGGTGAACAATAATAAAACTACAACTGACCCAAGCATACCAAAGATCGCTCCAACCAAACTGTCTAATATGCCAAGACCTAACGTTGAGAGTAGTTTTCTAAGCGAATTACCTAAAAAAGTGGATGCTATCAAAACACCGACAAAAACGATCGTGTAGCCCGCTCCTAGTCTTACACTCTGCGACATATCTTGAACAGGTATGAGTGAGCCTGCTGTTGCTCCCCAAAGAGGTGCAAAAATGAAGGCAAAAAACCAGGATGCTATTGACATCAATTCACGGACAAATCCCTTGGAAAAGCCCCAAAAAAATCCTAACGTCAATAGCCCTACTGCAAACCAATCAATATTTGTAAACGAGTGAGTGAAAATATCAGTCAAAGATTTCTCTCTAATGGGCTACTTAGTCAAAAGCAGCTTTAGGGGGCAGGAATGATGTTGAGTTGAGCCCCAGGAATCTTCAACTCTCTTACCTTGTCCAGCATTTTTTGGGCTTCCTCATAGTTCTTAAAAGGCCCCACTCTCAGCCTAATTCTCTTTGTTCCGTCTTTCATTGTGACAAAAGGAGTAGTGGTCTTAAAACCTGCCTTCTCTAAGCGTGCACGGTATTCCTTAATCTTTGCAGGATCTGTGTAAACGCCAACTTGCAAAATTTGTTTGACCTGTTTCGTGTCCTTACCATTGGCTTCCTTGGTCTCTTTGAGCTCCTTTGCATCTTTTGTATCCTTTTTAGGCTCTTTATCGATCTCCTTTTCAGGCTTTGTATTTTTAACAGCACCAGAGGGGTTGGAAGAATTTGTGGCAGGTTGGCTGTTATTGCTTGAATTACTTGAGTTATTGCTATTCGAACCGTTGGCATTGTTAGTTGAGGCCCCTGGTGCGGACATAGCAGTTGCTACTTTACTCTCGGGAGCTTTGGTGGAGATGACGACCTCCTTTGGCTCCGTAGATGAGGATGCAGCTGGTTGTGAAGGAGATGATGGGGGAGATGATGCAGCTGTGGACGCAGGTTTGCTTGTTTGGTTTTGAGCATTCCCTGAAGGTGAAGATGAAGATGAATTCTTAGCCGGATTTGTGGTTGAGGGCTCGCTTGGCTGAGCTGGAGTTGTCAGCGCACTCATGCTGCCTGAAAATTTATTACTTAAAGCGCCAACTATCGTACCCGCAGCAATACCGCTTGCCACTCCTGCAGCAACTCCAGAGCTTGCAGAGTTGCTGGAATCTAATTGAGATTTGTCTTTAAATTTATCCTCAGCCACATCATTCTTAGAGTTTTTCGTCTCCTCCGAGGCGTTAGCTTTTGTTGAGGACGGTGACTTAATTGGCGCCGGCGGATCCGAGGGCTTTATATGTTCATGATCTGCGATCTCTATTTGGATATCGGTTTTAACCGGTCTGGGTTGGGTATCAAAGATAAGTGGAAATCCAATAACTGATATCAATACCAGCACCGTTGCGCCAATCAATCTATGACGTGCGCTCTTTCTCAGACTATCAATACTTTGGGCTTGAGTGGTGCTTGAGTTCGCCTCTTCGCCAGCGTTGCGTTTGGATCTGTGCTTGAAAAAAGACATAAATAAGGGCGTTAATTAAAGCGTTAAAGCGTTGAATGAAATGTTTAATTCACATTGAAACCAATGGAGCATTTGATTGAAAGTGCCCAGTTCAGCATCAGTTTTTGGCAAGAATTTGTCAAAAATACAGCTTCACCTTCTATCCCAGGTTTTGCAATCCAACTTGAATTGTTGTTGGCGAAGCCGGACTTTGGAGATGAGGGGCACTTAAGCGAGGTATCCCGTGCTCTAGCACCCCCCCAACCGTATAAAACGATCCGAACACCACGATTCTATCAGCGGGGTTAGCATTGGCTATGGCATCATTAAGCGCCTGAACTGGACCAGGGAAAGTTTGGGTTTTAACCTCTGTACTCATTGAACCATGGGATTTCTCGGGACTTGTGCTGCATTTGAGCCATTTATCTTGTAAATCTGCAGCGTTTATGGCCCTATCAGTTGGTAAATCACAAAAATACCAATGAGTAACAATCGGAGCCATTTTTATCAATATTGCTTCAATATCCTTATCAGCCATCGCACCAAACACAGCGTGGGTGCAAGGGAAAAATCCCATCGCATCCAGGTTCTCAAAAAGTGCCGATACTGCGTGAGGATTATGTGCAACATCTAAAATAAGCGTTGGTTGCCCAGCAAAGATCTGGAATCTGCCCGGCAGACTTACCAAGGAGAATCCGTTTCGAATGCCCTGCGCTGTGACGGCCAGTCTGTCCCTCATGGACTCCAAAGCGGCGAGAACTGCGCATGCATTAAAGAGCTGATTTGCCCCCCTCAGAGCAGGATAGGCGAGGCCTGCACGGCGCTTTCCCTTTGCCACAAAACTCCACTGTTGCTTGTCCCCCATAAAGTTAAAGTCTCGACCAATAAACCACGGATCAGCGCCGACCCTTTGCGCACACTCCAAAAGCGAATTAGGTGGTACTGGGTCGCTGATGATGACGGGGCGACCCGCCCTCATTATTCCAGCTTTCTCCACTGCAATGGTTTCCCTATCATTGCCCAAGTACTCTGTGTGATCGATGTCTATGCTGGTGATGATGGCGCAGTCGGTATCAATAATATTCACAGCGTCAAGACGCCCACCAAGGCCCACCTCCAAAATAGCCACATCTAATTCACTCGAGGCCATTAAATCCATAATCACCAGGGTCGTAAATTCAAAATAAGTCAGGGAGATCTCCCCCCTTGCCACTTCAACTCGCTCAAAATGTCTAACAAACTGCTCTTCACTGGCAATGACCCGACCCATCCGACAACGCTCACGAAAATCAAATAGATGAGGCGAGGTGTAGACACCTGTTTTATAACCAGATTCCTCTAAAATAGACTCAAGCATCGCACAGGTTGAGCCCTTGCCATTGGTACCAGCAACAGTAAAAACGGGGCAATTAAATTTCAACTCCAACTGTTGTGCAACCAAACGCACCCGAGCAAGTCCCATGTCAATATTTTTTGCGTGCAGTGACTCACAATGAGCCAACCATTGTTCTAAATTCATTTTTTCTTTAATATTTTTAATTCAATTTTCAATGGAAACTTCCAAAATACAACTCTTCGGCATCCCCAATTGTGACAGTGTTAAAAAAGCACGTACCTGGTTAGACCAAAAAGGGCTCGAATATGATTTTCAAGACTTCAAAAAAATCAAAATTAATGAGGATCAAATTGAATTTTGGTGCAGTATCGTTGATTGGGTGAGTTTGGTAAACAAAAAGAGTACGACTTGGCGTGGATTAAGTAAAATCGAGCAAGATTTTGTAATCGATCAGAAAAGTGCGTGCGAAATACTTTTAAAAAACCCAAGCCTCGTCAAAAGACCAGTTATTTGGCAAAAAAAACCAGCCAACGTCGTAGTTGGTGTCCAACCGGCACTTTGGGAAAAGCTTTTCGACCAGTAAGCCAACAGAAAAGTTAGCCCTTTGATTTAAAATAGCCGATTGTTCAAAGATATTACGATCACATCAGGGATTTTTAAAAAATCCTTTTTAAATAAACCCAAGACAACTAAAACTATATTTATGTCTACATCCAAAAAAGTCAAAGTCTCCCCTAAAGCACCCCTCAAACAGACCCTACAAGAAACCAAAACAACGGGTCCAAAGCGTGTTGTGCTAGCTTACTCTGGGGGGCTTGATACCTCAATTATTCTTAAATGGCTACAAGACGAGTACCACTGTGAAGTCGTCACCTTTACTGCCGACATTGGTCAAGGAGAGGAAATCGAGCCAGCTCGCGCCAAAGCGATCAAGATGGGAATTAAGCCAGAGAATATCTTCATTGAAGATCTTCGTGAAGAGTTTGTCCGTGATTTTGTATTCCCCATGTTCAGGGCCAACGCACTCTACGAGGGTGAATATTTACTGGGTACCTCGATTGCAAGGCCCTTGATCGCTAAACGACTGATTGATATCGCAAGGAAGACCAATGCCGATGCAATCAGTCACGGCGCAACTGGCAAGGGTAATGACCAAGTTCGTTTCGAACTTGGTGCTTATGCACTCATGCCAAACGTGCACGTGATTGCTCCTTGGCGCGAATGGGATCTACTATCTAGAGAAAAACTTCTCGCCTACGCGGACAAACACGGCATACCCGTAGACTTTAAAAAACGCAAGGGCGGTGCGCCCTACTCTATGGATGCCAACTTGTTGCACATCAGTTACGAGGGTGGGATTTTAGAGGACCCTAACTTTGCGCCAGAGGAATCGATGTGGCGTTTGACCCGCAGTCCAGAGAAAGCTCCATCAAAGGCTCAAATCATTGAGCTCACCTACGTTAAAGGCGATGTGGTTGCGATAGACGCAGTGAAGATGAGCCCTGCAACCGTTCTCACCAAACTCAATGAATTGGGCGGCTTGCACGGCATTGGACGCCTGGACAAGGTTGAGAACAGATACGTTGGAATGAAAAGTAGAGGATGCTACGAGACCCCTGGGGGCACGATTCTTCTTGCTGGACACCGAGCCATTGAGTCAATCACCATGGACAGAGAAGTTTTGGCACTCAAAGACGATCTAATGCCGCGCTATGCAAGAATGATCTACAACGGTTACTGGTTCAGCCCAGAGCGCGAACTACTGCAAGGCCTAATCGATGCCTCTCAAGCAACAGTCAATGGACTGGTTCGCCTTAAGCTGTATAAAGGTACCATCATGTGCGTAGGAAGAGAGAGTGAGCACAACAGTTTATTCGATACTCGTATCTCAACATTTGATGATGACGGGGGTGCCTACAACCAAGCAGACGCCGGTGGATTCATCAAACTCAATGCACTTAGACTTCGAATTGCTGCGAATTTAAAGAGCACAAACGCTCAGAAGAACAAAACTCCAGGCAGTGCATCAAAGAAGAAAGCTATTCATTCCAAACCCTCTAAATCTAAAAAGTAAATTTTTCAAAATGATTCAAGAAACAATCAACAATGTTGCCGTAAAGACCAAAGCCAATGTTTTCTTTGATGGTAAATGTATCAGTCACGCAATTACGTTTGCTGACGGAACCAAGAAAAGTGTGGGCGTGGTCTTAAAAGCGAGTTTGACTTTTAACACAGACGCGGCTGAGATTATGGAGTGCGTGTCCGGCGAATGCACTTATAAATTGACTGGTTCAAATGAGTGGCTAAAGTCTGTTGCCGGTGAGAGTTTTAGTGTTCCTGCCAAGTCCTCCTTTGATATCAAGGTGGACAACGAATACCACTACATTTGCCACTTCGGATGAAACCATTAAATCAATGTTCTTGAACTAAATTGTTCGGGAACAAACTACAAGAGTCTTGCTCTAGCCTCTAGATATTCACGCTTGAGGCGCTCCACAAGTTCTTGAGTCGGGACTATCCCGTGGACTGCTCCTATGCCTTGCCCGGCGCCCCAAATATCTCTCCACGCTTTGGTGCTGCTAGAGCCAAAATCCATTGAGCTAGAGTCCTTTTGAGGAAGGTTCTCAGGGTCAAGTCCTGCATTGATGATGGAGGGTACAAGGTAGTTCCCGTTGACACCGGTAAAAGCGTTGGTGTAGACGATGTCGTCTGAGTTGGAGCTAACGATACACTCTTTATATTCTTGACTTGCTCTTGCCTCTTGCGTAGCAATGAAGGCTGAGCCGATATATGCAAAATCCGCCCCCATAGCCTGAGCCGCTAAAATTGCGCCTCCATTGGCTATGGAGCCACTCAAAGCGATGGGGCCGTTGAACCACTCGCGCAGCTCTTGAATAAATGCGAATGGGCTCTTAACGCCTGCGTGTCCTCCCGCACCTGCTGCCACGGCGATTAATCCATCAGCACCTTTTTCGATTGCTTTTTGAGCAAATTTATTATTGATCACGTCATGCATCACAACACCACCGTAACTGTGAGCGGCTTCATTGATCTCAGGCCTAGCGCCAAGAGAGGTGATGATGATAGGAACTCGGTAGCGAACGCATACCTGCATGTCGCTCTCAAGCCGATCATTGCTTTTGTGAACAATCTGATTAACGGCAAAAGGAGCGGCGGGACGATCAGGGTTGGCTTTGTTGTGTGCGTCTAGGGTCTCAGTTATCTGAGCAAGCCAATCACTTAATTGAGAGCTTGGACGCGCGTTTAGTGCAGGCATTGAGCCAACAACACCAGCGATACACTGTGCAATCAACAATTCGGGATTGCTGATAATGAATAACGGGGAGGCAATAACTGGGAACTTAAGTTTTGCAAGCGCTCCAGGAAGTGCAGAGCGTGGTCTTAAGTAATTTTGATCGCTCATTATGCAATATAGGCAATAAAGTTTTTTTCAAATTAGAGCAATTTAACCCACTCTGGGACTGCTTCAAAAAGATCGGCTTCAAGTCCGTAATCAGCCACACTAAAAATTGGGGCTTCTGCGTCTTTGTTGATTGCAACAATCACTTTGCTGTCTTTCATACCAGCCAAATGTTGAATAGCTCCGCTGATACCGCAGGCCACATAAAGCTCTGGGGCGACGATCTTACCGGTTTGTCCAACCTGCCAATCGTTGGGTGCGTAGCCTGCGTCAACGGCTGCGCGGCTTGCACCAAGCGCTGCTCCCAATTTATCGGCCAATGGAGTCAGTACCTCATTGAATTTTTCGCTGCTACCAAGGGCTCTGCCGCCTGAGACAATCACTTTAGCAGCAGTCAGTTCGGGGCGATCACTGACAGCGACCTCTTGACCTAAGAATGTGCTGTGCCCAGAATCTGCAATCGCACTCAAACTTTTGATTTCACAGCCCTGTGACCCTGGGTTGATACTCGCTGCGTCAAATCCTGTTGTTCTAACGGTGATGACTTTCACCGGATCTGAGGACTGAACCGTTGCAATTGCGTTGCCTGCATAGATAGGACGATCAAAGGTATCACTAGATACCACTTTTATGATGTCTGAGATTTGAGCAGTATCTAAGAGCGCTGCAACCCTTGGAGCTATGTTCTTGCCACTTGCAGTAGATGCGAATAAGACGTGAGTGTAGGAGCCAGCGGATTTGATCAATTCAATCACCTGAGCCGCAATGACTTCAGCAAGAGGGTGAGCGAGTTGTGGAGCATCGGCGTGAAGGACTGCTGAGACACCAACGATTTGAGCAGCTTGTTCAGCGACAGTTTTTGAGCCACTTCCAGCCACAAGCACATGAACATCTCTTGAGCAGGCGTGCGCAGCAGTCACCGCGTTAAGCGTAGCGGGTTTAAGGTGTTGATTATCGTGTTCAGCAATTACCAGTGCAGTCATGATCAAAAAATCTCTTTCAAATTTAAAAAATGTTTAAATACCCTGAAGATATCTCTCAAATAACTTTAGCTTCGTTTTTCAACTTATCCATTAAAGCTGAAATATCAGCGACCTTTGTTCCCGAACTACGCGTTGGAGGGTCACAAACTTTGAGCATTTTTATTCTTGGAGTTACGTCTACACCTAGCGACTCAGGCGTGAGAGTATCAAGCGTTTTTTTCTTGGCTTTCATGATATTGGGTAGCGTCACAAACCTGGGTTCATTAAGCCTTAAGTCGGTGGTTACGACTGCGGGTAGTTTGAGACTAAGAGTTTCAAGCCCGCCGTCAACCTCACGGATGACTTTAACGTGATCACTGGTCAATTCAACTTTTGATGCAAAAGTTGCCTGAGCACAAGACGCGAGTGCAGCAAGCATTTGACCTGTTTGATTGCAATCATCATCGATAGCTTGTTTGCCAAGAATAACTAAACCGGGTTGCTCTTTATCCATCAAGGCTTTTAAGATTTTGGCAACGCCAAGCGGCTCGAGTTCTGTGTTGGTTTCAACCAAAATACCCCTATCAGCTCCTATGGCTAAAGCGGTACGAAGGGTTTCTTGGCACTGAGTTGGACCACAAGAAACCGCAATCACTTCAGTGGCAAGACCTTTTTCCTTTAAACGAACCGCCTCTTCAAGTGCGATTTCATCAAAGGGATTCATACTCATTTTGAGATTTGCAATGTCAACACCGGACTGGTCTGATTTGACCCTGATTTTGACGTTGTAATCAACTACTCTTTTAACAGCAACCAAAATTTTCATTTTTTATATCTCCACCAATCCCCTTATTCTAGTGGAAGAGAAATGCGGGGGGAAAGACGGCAAATTAATACCAAAAAGACCAAGAAAACCTGGCGCACGCGTTAAACATTGGATTTTTTGTCTCCAATGTCCCTGGGCGGTGGCAAGGATCCTTCCATAATTCGGATCAGTTTGGGGGCACTGGGAAGTGCAATCCCTTCCTTGCGAAGTGTCTCCCAAACCTGGACGTTCACCTCAGATTTAACACTGACCAGGGCGTTTTCGCGCTCATCAACCCAAAAAGCAATGGTCAAATCTGCCCCTTCATGGCCCAAGTTAATCACCAACACTTTGGGCTCGGGAGAGGCTAGAACACGCTCTACCCTAGCGCATGCAGCAGTCAAAACCTCTTGAACATGCTCAATGGAGCTTGAGTAATCAATAGATACGTTCACGTTAAGCAAAACTCTGCCAAAGGCTCGTGAGAGGTTTTCAACACGGTCCGAGACCATCATCTCATTTGGAATCACTATCTCTCGCCCCGCCGCATCTTGGATGAGTGTGTACCGGGTTTTAATGTCTGTGATTCTTCCCTCGACCCCTGGTATTCGAACCTGATCCCCAATTCGTATAGATCTCTCAAGCAAAAGAACAAAGCCGCTTACATAGTTGGCTGCCAGCTTTTGCAGCCCCAAACCGAGCCCTACTCCCAGGCCTCCACTTAACACCGATAAAGCCGTGAGATCAACGCCTACTGCGGAGAGTGCAATAAGCAAACCTATGAAAGACAAAAGCACCCTGAGCACGTTGGTCGCGACTTTGCGTATCGATAAATCAATCACTGCTTTGGCCAAAACCTCCCGCTCAAGTGCAGAGGAAACCCACAAAGTTAAAACCAACACCAAACCGCTGGAGAGCACGCCCTCGATCAACGTTCTTAGATCAATTCGAGAATGCCCAAAATTAAGATGGATGGACTCCAACTCTTGAACCACTAAAGGAAGTAGTCCTGATATCCATAAACCTGCAACCAACCAAACCAAGTAGGAAACCAACCGCTCTAACATAAGAATGGCCGGCGATTCTGGGAAGACGGAGCTCAGCACACGCGCCATTAGGCGAATGATCACAACGGCCATTAAGATCGGCACGGCGATCTTAAGGATTGCCTCATTTTGTGTATGGATCCACACCTCCTTAGATGCAAAGGTCAATACCAACGCCAACAGCGGGAACATGAGTCCATCAAAAAACCTTGGACCAAACCATACAGAAGTTTTGACGGTTTGGGGGTCAGCACCTTTGAATAAAACTTTCGTAATTCCTAGTGCAATGATCAGACAAAAGATCAACACCAACGCCTCAAGGGGCGTTGAGTCGGAGCCAAGATCGTTGATAAGATGGGTAAATTCGTTCATATGAAAATCACGTTATTTGTATTGACACCGCCAAGGTAGCCAAATGAATAAAAACCAGTTATAACCTCAAACTATGACAAATCTGCAAGTACCCTAATGTGTGCCTCCACGCTCTTTGCTAGAGATTGAAGGTGGTACCCTCCCTCCAGGCAAGAAACAATTCGACCCTTTGAGTACAACTTGGCAATGTTTTTAATTTCCTTGGTAATCCACGCGTAGTCAGCCTCTAACATGGAGAGTTGGCCCATGTCATCCTCTCGGTGAGCGTCAAACCCAGCACTGATAAAAATCAATTCAGGTTGGTGCCGGTGAAGCGCATCGAACCAATGTTGTGTAATCAACTCCCTAATTGCATGACCTTTGGTGTAAGCAGGGATTGGAACATTGACCATATTTTTTGTGATCTCTCCTGCCCCGCCCTCAGGGTAATAGGGGTGTTGATAAATACTCACCATTAAGACACGCTCATCAGACTTTAGGATGTCTTGAGTTCCGTTGCCGTGATGAACGTCAAAATCGACAATAGCAACTCTTTTCAGTCCGTGGCGCTCCAAAGCGTGTTTTGCGGCGACTGCGACGTTGTTAACAAAACAAAAGCCCATCGCACTTGAGTAGCAGGCATGATGACCTGGTGGTCTGACTGAGCAAAAAGCATTCGTTAATTCGCCCGCAATCACTGCATCTGTAGCAGAGATTGCCGCTCCGCTGGCTTTTAAAATGGCGTCCCAGCTGTGAACATTCATAGAGGTATCTGGGTCAACTTGCGCGTGAGTTGGGCCCCCGGCCAAGGCGTCATCACGAAGCAGTTCCCCAAGTCCCCTGAGCGCAGCAATGTACATCCGGTCATGAGCCAGCTCTAAATCAGTAATCGATGCCGCCTGGGCTTCGATTACTTTTAGCCCAACATCTAAGCCAGTCATCAAAATTCTGTCGTTGATTGCGTGCAGTCGGTCGGGGCACTCAGGATGACCTAAGCCCATCTCATGCAATAAACAATCAGGGTGTGTATAGAACCCAGTTTTACCCATTTAAGAGTCCCAATCTATTCATTAAATCTGCACAAATGATTTTTTAAAGTTAATGAAGTTGATCTAAAAAAATCAAATCTAAGATAATCAATATTACCATTCTTATCTTGAGTAATAATCATGAATTTACAGTTCATCTTTGATGACTTTCTAATTTACTGAACCGATTTCCTTGGTTTGGAACTTTGACTATATAAATGATTAAATTTTTAGGGTATTCCTTACTACTTACGTTTCTTGGTTTTGGGCAATCTTCATTTGCTCAAACATCGGCTCAAGATCAACCCTCCAAGCTAGAGAGCGGTGCAACCCCCGCTCCTACTCAATCTAGTATTCAATCTAATATTCAAAATAACACCCCCTCAAGTAGAACCAATACACAGGAATCAAAAGCAGAGGTGGGCGGTAAAACCAACAATTTAACCAACAATTTAACCAACAATTTAACCAACAATCAAAACAGTCAATCAAATAGTCTTAAACACAAAAAACCTAGACCACCTTTGCTCAGCAACCGAAACGCGGTCAAATTCTCAGCCCGGTTCGGAGAAAGCGAGGACGTTAAAGTTTTGGCTACGCAAATCGCCATCTCACAATCGATCCCAGAGAAATGGGTTTTAGATCAACTCGCACGGGCCAGGTCAATCCCAAGCGTCATTCAACAAATGACGCCTGCACCTGCACCAGTACAAAAAAACTGGCAAGCTTACCGTGCTCGTTTTATTGAGCCCAAAAGGATTGGACTAGGTGTTCAGTTTTGGCAAAAATTTGCTTCCACACTTAAACAAGCAGAGCGCGATTTCGGCGTACCTCCTGAGATCATTATTGGGATTCTTGGAATCGAGACTCTTTACGGTCAACACATGGGAGCTTACCCAGTACTAGACTCCCTCGCCACGTTGAGTCTGCAGTTTCCAAAAGAGCACCCAAGAGCGGCTGAGCGGCAGGCGTTTTTCCAAAACGAGCTTGGGGCATTTTTAAAAGAGCAGTACTCGCGCCCCAACCCTACGCACAAAGAGGTGCTCGGAAGCTACGCCGGTGCCATAGGTGCAGCACAGTTCATGCCCTCAAGTATTGCAAAATTCGCTGTTGATTACGACAAAGACGGAGTAATTGATCTTATACATAGTCCCTATGATGCAATCGGCTCCATTGCAAATTATTTCAAAATGTACGGATGGCAAACCGGTCAACCCACAAGGTTCAGCATCACTCTGAACTCAAACCCCACCCAATTAGAGGAACTATTGGTTCCAGACATTCTCCCAACTTTTAATGCAAGCACCCTCGAATCTAAAGGGGTTATCTTGAGCAATGACGGTAAGGCTTATCCCGGTCTTCTTGCACTGATTGAGCTACAAAACGGACCAGAGCCAAAATCCTATCTAGCGGGTACTGAAAACTTTTACGTTGTCACCCGGTACAACTGGAGTAGCTATTACGCGATGGCGGTTTTGGATCTTGGTATAGCTGTGAGAGAGGCTTACGCAGGCTCGTTGCTGAACGACAATCACTGAGAAGATATTTAGTGAACAGTTTAGAGATTTTCGTTTAATCCCTAAACTGATAGGCGACTATTTAGACGACACCCTCACTCTTTAGCTTGTCAATCTCAGACTTGGACTTCATCAAGAACTGAGTCAAGATTTCATCTGTGTGCTGCCCCAACGCTGGAGGCGGCATCTCGTGTTTGATGGGGGTCTCAGAGAACTTCATAGGTGAGCCCACGAGAGTTACTTTACCAGCAACCGAATGTGGCAACTCAATTTGCATTCCCCTAGCCTGCACTTGGGGCTCACGGAAGACTTCTTCAATCTTGTTGATGGGGCCGTTGGCAACACCTGCATCATCCAGTAACTTCACCCACTCTTTGGTCGTGTGTTTGAGGAATATTAAATTGAGCAAGCGAGTCAACTCTTCTCTGTTCCTTACTCTTACTGCGTTAGTTGAATACTGTGGATCTTCGGCCAAATGTGTGCAGTCTGCGATCTCACAAAATTTCTTGAAAAGGTTATCGTTGCCACATGCCAAGATAATTGCGCCGTCTGCGGTTTTAAAAGTTTGATAAGGCACGATATTGGGATGTGCGTTGCCCAATGAGCTTGGGGACTCGCCGGTCGCAAAATAGTTCATGGCTTGGTTGGCAAGCAACGCTACACATGAATCAAGTAGGGATACATCGATCCATTGTCCCTGACCTGTAACGGCTCTGTGCGCAATAGCTGCGCAAATGGCAACGCTTGCATACATACCCGTACTCATATCAATAATCGGTACACCTACCCTTTGAGGCCCACCGCCTGGGAGATCCTCACGTTCACCCGTGATACTCATCAAGCCACCCATACCCTGAGCCATAAAGTCATATCCAGGTCTGTCTTTGTAGGGGCCCGTTTGTCCAAAGCCCGTGACGGAGCAATAAATGATTCCAGGGTTGATGGCCTTTATATCCTCATATCCTAATCCGTATCTGGCCAGGTCACCAACTTTGTAGTTCTCAACGATCACATCTACTCCCCTAGCCAACTCGAGCACTAATTTTTGTCCATCAGGGTGTGAAAGGTTCACGGTGATGGATTTCTTTCCTCTGTTGGCTGCGCAGTAATAAGCAGATTCTTTGGTCGTGTTTCCCTGTTCGTCCTTTAAAAAAGGAGGAGCAAAAGCTCTGGAATCATCGCCCTTGATGGGACGCTCCACTTTAATTACTTCTGCACCTAAATCTGCTAGATTTTGGGCAGCCCAAGGGCCCGCTAAAACACGCGAGAGATCGAGCACTTTGATATGCGAGAGTGGACCGGACATACTTTTCCTTCAATAGTAGCTGTAAATAAAGCTTTTAAAAGCCCCCAATTCTATACATCCAGGGCTGGCAAGGTTGATTGGGTGAAATTAGTGCCCTAGAACGGGGAGGACATGCGTGGGCAGGTGACCCCGAAAATAATTGCTAATAAGAGCTACAGGTGCAAACACTGCATCAACTCGCCCTTTAGTTAAAGCGTCAATTGCGTGAGTCCAATTCTTAAACGGTACCGCCGTTAAACTCAATCCTAAACTTTGCAATAGCTTTTCACTAGCAATTTGATGTGTGCAATCTGGGGCCACATAAGCATAACTATAGTCAAACCTACCAGGATTGTTTTTGACTTGATAGATCAAGGCGTCCAATTCACTGCTTAAGTGCTTTGAGTTGACCCAAAAACTTAAATTATTTTGTTCAGCATTAATAGAGTTCAGACTTTCTTTGTTGGCGATGACAAAATTTAACGCCGCAGGGGCACTGCCTAGACCCCCAACATAAAGTAAAACTCTCAGTGCGTCCCTACGTACTTTGAAATCGTGAGGGTTTGATTGCTCTGTCATTATGTTCAATCATTTTTTGAATTTTAAGATCAGTTCCTGTATCGCTGGCGAACTTGGGATCTCACCTTCATTGAGTGCTTTTCTGTGTTTATCTAAGCGCTTTAAATCGTATAAATAATTCACCATCAAGCTGAAAGACTGTTTAACACCCTTATTTGATGGGTCAGCTCCCCAGTTTAATCTCTCAATACGAGCACCATTGCTCAAATGAAAGCGTGCAACCGCATCAAAAGGACTTGAACCCGCTTTGGTAGCGCCAAGGTAAGTTGCAGCGCAGCGAGTCAAGAATTGTCGTAGTTCAGATTTTTCATCCCAAGTTGTTACGTCCTCACACGCAGTCAAAAACTCTTGTGAAGTTGGCTTGCTCTTGAGCCCCATCGCTTTACCAAGGGACGCCCATTCTTTTTCATCCAACTTTGAGATGAGCTCATCCATGTTTTTAGTAGCCCACGACCTAAAACCAGGAATAGGTGAGAGCGTTGCGAAAGTGCGCAGTTTTGGAAACTCATCCCTTAAGACCTGAACAACCCTTTTGATGAGTGAATCTCCAAAGCTCACCCCCTTCAGACCGGTTTGTGTATTGCTGATGGAATAAAAAATAGCTACCGTGGATTTTTTGATATCCTGGGGGGCAGCAGCCTCATCCAAAAGAGGTGTGATGCTGTCTGAAATCTCGTTCAAAAGCGCTACTTCAACAAAAATAAGTGGCTCATTTGGCAAGCTCGGGTGAAAGAAGCCGTAGCACCTTCTGTCTGAGTCCAGCCTGTTTTTTAAATCCCCCCAACTACGAATGTCGTGAACCGCTTCATACTGGATAAGTTTTTCGACCAATGAGGCCGGCGAGTCCCAACTAAGCCGTCTAAGCTCAAGAAAAGCAACATCAAACCAAGTGGAGAAGAGTTGCTCGAGCTCTGCATCTAAAGCGACTAGACGTTTGTTGGATTTGAGGTGAGGGAGAATTTGGGCTCTAAGGTCAACCAAAAATCTCATTCCACCAGAGTACGCAGCAAACCGTTGCATCAACCTGGTTCTTGGGGAGATGAGAGAGCGGCGAAGTCGAATCTCGGCTGTTCCCTCCTCTGCTGTGCCCAAGGCTTCTTCATAGGCCAGACGTGCCCCACTCACCTCACTTACATCAGGACCAAAATATTCAGATATGAGCATCCATATCTCTTCTTTTTGGACTTGGGGGATCCCAGCGTACCAAATACTAAAGCTCTCAGCTCGGCGCCCGCCCTCTACCTCGCTGACCTTGGGGTCAACGATCGACTGAAGTTGAAGCAGTGGTTTTCTTAAAGCTCTTGGAGGGGGGGGCAAGGTTCTGGGTGAGGCACTAGCAACCACGGCTTTGGTAGTGGACACATCAGAGCCCTGCTGGGGCTTGATTGCACTACCTAAAGCGTTACCAATTAAACGCTGAACACTGTTTTGTAACCATGCTCCTGGCCTCATAAATAGACCTTGATAGAAATTGCTTTAAGCATCGGTGTGAGAAGGTATTGGAATTAAACAAATAAATTATTTGTTCTGATAATAAACTTGAATGGGAAACTGTTCAGAATTAAATGATCCTTGTTGCTTGGAACACACAGCATCCAAGGTCAAAAGTTACCTAACCATTCAAACAACTAAAAATAAATACCAAGGGGGTTTAATCCAGGAAACGCTTTCTTTGTTGACTCCAAATCAGCATAAGGACGCCAACCGCAACCATTGGGACGCACAGCCACTGTCCCATGCTAAGCCCACCCCCAAGGAGACCCAAAAAGGAATCGGGCTCTCTAAAATATTCTGCAGTAAATCTAAGTGCTCCGTATCCCATCAGGAATACAGCAGAAACCGCTCCAATCGGTCTTTGTTTTTTGGCAAAGAACCAAAGGACAACAAACAGGAATAATCCCTCAAGTAAAAATTGATAAATCTGAGAGGGATGTCTCGGTATGAAGGACCCACTTTGCGGGAATACCATAGCCCAGGGCAAAGAGGGATCGGCAACCCTACCCCAAAGCTCTCCATTTATAAAGTTACCAATCCGACCCGAGGCCAAACCCGTTGGCACGCAGGGGGCAATAAAGTCTGTGACCCACAACCAAGGCATTTTCTTATGGCGGGCAAACAATGCCATTGCAGCAATCACTCCAAGCATGCCACCATGAAAACTCATCCCACCATGCCAAACGGCAAAAATCTCAAAAGGATCGCTTAAATACTCAAAGGGTTTGTAAAAAAGACAGTACCCAACTCGCCCCCCAAGTACTACGCCGATGGCTCCGTAAAACAATAGATCTTCAACGCTTTGCACATTCCACCTATTTGACTCCACAACCCATTGGTACTGGGGTTGACTGAGCCTGAGTTTTGCCAAATAAACAAATAAGCCAAAAGCTACAAGGTAAGTGATTCCGTACCAGTGAATTGCCAAGGGACCAAGCTGTAAGGCAACTGGATTAAATTGAGGATGTACTAACATTTGTGATTAAAGAATAAATCAAGGAAACTTCTACGGGATTATGCACTTTTTGAAACTAACTCCCTAAGTCTTGATAAACTCCGTTACGTCGGTTCAAAATTCTTCAAATTTTGAACCGGCAGCCTTGGACATCATTTCTACCAAGTTCTCGGACTTGGATTTAATATTGATCTACTGTTTTCTATACTGGATGGCTAATTAGCATTAAATTAAATGGCAACTAATCTCTCAAAAATCAACCGCCGCTCTGCCAACATCACTGAGGGCAAGTCACGTGCACCTAACCGCTCCATGTACTACGCAATGGGATACACGGAGGGCGACTTTACGAAACCGATGATTGGCGTCGCAAATGGTCACTCAACAATAACGCCCTGCAATAGTGGTTTACAAAAACTTGCTGACGCAGCGATTGCAGGAATTGAGGAGGGCGGAGGCAAAGCCCAGGTTTTTGGAACACCGACCATCTCTGACGGTATGGCAATGGGCACAGAGGGCATGAAATACTCACTCGTCTCAAGAGAGGTGATCTCTGACTGTATTGAGACCTGTGTTCAAGGTCAGTGGCTAGACGGCGTTTTAGTTGTGGGAGGGTGTGATAAAAATATGCCTGGCGGCATGATGGGCATCTTGCGTGCCAATGTGCCTGCTATTTATGTTTACGGGGGTACCATACTCCCGGGCCGCTTTCAGGGCAAAGACCTCAATATTGTCAGTGTGTTTGAAGCTGTGGGGCAAAACTCAGCTGGCAACTTAAGCGACGCTGATTTGCTTGAGATCGAGAAAAGAGCGATCCCTGGGACTGGCTCATGTGGGGGGATGTACACAGCAAACACGATGTCCAGTGCATTTGAAGCCCTTGGCATGTCACTCCCCTACTCCTCTACCATGGCTAACCCCCATGATGAGAAAGAAAATTCCGCCAAAGAATCCGCAAAGGTTTTAATCGAGGCCATCAAAAAAGATATAAAGCCTCGGGACATTGTGAACCGTAAATCTTTAGAGAACGCAGTTGCTGTCATCATGGCAACCGGTGGCTCTACAAATGCAGTTTTACATTTTCTTGCTATCGCTCACGCTGCAGAAGTTGAGTGGACGATTGACGATTTTGAGCGTATGCGCCGCAAAGTTCCAGTGATCTGTGACTTAAAGCCCAGTGGCCAGTACTTGGCGGTGGACCTTCACCGTGCAGGCGGTATCCCTCAGGTGATGAAGGTTTTACTCAATGCGGGTCTATTACACGGCGAGTGCATGACTATCACCGGCAAAACAATTGCCGAAACACTCAAAGATATTCCAGATACCCCACCTGCAGGTCAAACCGTAATCAGGACCATTGATAAGGCGTTGTACAAGGAAGGACATTTAGCTATTCTTAAAGGCAATCTGTCCCCTGAGGGTGCTGTTGCCAAAATCACTGGACTAAAAAATCCAGTGATCACCGGACCTGCAAGAGTCTTTGACGACGAACAATCTGCTTTAAAAGCCATTTTGGACGGCAAAATCGTTGCTGGCGACGTCATGGTTCTTCGCTATTTGGGCCCCAAAGGGGGTCCTGGTATGCCAGAGATGCTTGCACCAACGGGTGCTTTGATCGGTGCTGGGCTGGGTGAGAGTGTTGGACTGATCACCGATGGTCGCTTCTCTGGCGGGACTTGGGGTATGGTTGTGGGTCATGTGGCGCCCGAAGCACAGGCTGGGGGAAACATTGCGTTTGTAAGAGAAGGTGACTCAATCACGATCGATGCTCACCAACTCTTGCTTCAAGTCAACATCTCAGATCAAGAACTCACACAGCGTAAAGTAGGATGGACCCCTCCAGCACCAAGGTATTTACGCGGTGTCCAAGCTAAATTCGCCTTTAACGCTTCCAGTGCTAGTTTAGGGGCGGTGCTAGACAAATACAGCGCCTCAGATTTCTGAACCCAAATCTGAAATTTTTCATGAAGAAATTAATTAGCGTTAAATTCTTATTTGCTTTCTTCTTTGGTGCGTGTTGGCTAGGACAGGCTAACGCAAGCTTGGAACTTGCAACTGCTAAGAACTGTATGGCGTGCCACGCAATTGATCGCAAAGTTGTGGGTCCTGGTTATCAAGATGTAGCAAAGAAATACGCTGGTGATGCAACTGCTAAGGCGCGTTTGGCTGAAAAAATATTGAAAGGCGGCGCCGGTGTGTGGGGCCCTGTTCCGATGCCGGCCAATTCCCAAGTCAACGAAGCACAGGCCAATCAACTCGCTGCTTGGGTTCTCTCAATAAAGTAATTTCAAAACAATTAAGCCCCTTTGGTTCTAGGTTGAGTGCCTTTGGTCAACTGGGCTTTTTTGATTCACTCTTTTTAATTAACTTCGGTCAACTGAGTCAAGATCGCTGGATTCTCAAGCGTTGAGGTATCCTGCGTAATCGTCTCGCCCTTGGCAACCGAGCGAAGCAGACGGCGCATAATTTTGCCGGACCGAGTCTTAGGCAAATTCTCACCGAAGCGAATATCTTTGGGCTTCGCAATAGGACCAATTTCTTTACCCACGTGATCGCGCAGTATTTTGGCAATCCGCTTGGCCTCATCGCCTGTTGGTCTTGGGTGTTTGAGCACCACAAAGGCACAAATGGCCTCCCCCGTTGTGTCATCGGGTCTTCCGACGACAGCGGCCTCTGCGACCCATTCTGTGCAACTCACCAAAGCAGACTCAATCTCCATCGTGCCCATCCTGTGGCCAGATACGTTAAGCACATCATCAATGCGTCCCGTAATAGTGAAGTATCCTGTTTGCGCATCCCTTATGGCTCCGTCACCAGCTAAGTAATATTCACCCTTAAAGTCCTCTGGGTAATAGCTCTTAACGAAACGCTCTGGATCGCCCCAAATTGTTCTAATCATTGAGGGCCAAGGTTTTTTGACTACCAAAATACCGCCCTGACCCCAAGGCACTTCCTTTCCGGTCTCATCCACTACTGCTGCATGTATGCCTGGGAAAGGCAATGTGCATGATCCAGGCACCATGGGCGTTGCCCCTGGCAACGGAGTTATCATGTGGCCGCCTGTCTCAGTTTGCCAAAATGTGTCCACAACAGGGCAATTGGAGCCACCAATATTTTTGTAATACCACTCCCAGGCTGCTGGGTTAATTGGCTCGCCAACTGAGCCTAATAATCTGAGTGACTTCAAATTAAATTGGCTAGGATGAATAGCTGAATCCGACTCTGCAGCTTTAATCAAAGAACGTATCGCAGTGGGTGCGGTGTAAAAGATTGTGACCTTGTGCTTCTCTATCATTCGCCAAAATCTGGCTGCATCGGGATAGGTTGGAACGCCCTCGAAAACGACCTGAGTACCGCCTAAAGCCAAAGGTCCATAGGTGATGTAGGTGTGACCTGTCACCCATCCAATGTCTGCCGTACACCAAAAGACATCCGTTGCTTTTAAATCGAAAGTCCATTGGGTGGTCAGCGCTGCGTGAAGCAAATATCCACCCGTGCTGTGTTGTACCCCTTTGGGCTTGCCGGTAGAGCCGGAGGTATAAAGTAAGAAAAGCGGATGTTCAGCACCTACCCACTCTGGTTCACATGTGGTGGGCTGCTTGTCCGCCAGATCTTTCAGCCAAAGGTCTCGGCCCTCTTTAAGATGAATATCACCTCCAGTGCGTTTCACCACTAAAACGTGTTTCACACTCTCGCAACCGCCAAGTCCAAGCGCTTCATCAACGATCGACTTCAAAGGCAGGTGCTTGCCACCTCTAACTTGCTGATCCGCAGTGATCACGGCCACAGCCCCCGTATCAGCGATACGGTCTTTAAGTGACTGGGCAGAAAACCCCCCGAAGACTACAGAGTGGGTCGCACCTATGCGGGCACAGGCTTGCATTGCGGCAACACCCTCGATAGACATTGAAATATAGATAATAACTCTATCGCCTACTTTAATTCCAAGCGATTTAAGTGCATTTGCATATTGACAGGTTTTGGCCAGTAACTCTGCGTAATTGACATGGACAACCTGACCATCATCTGATTCGAAAATAATCGCTGTTTTAGAGCCAAGTCCACGCTCGATATTGCGGTCCAAACAGTTGTATGAGGCGTTAAGGGTTCCGTCTTCAAACCACTTGAAGAATGGGGAATTCGAGGAATCCAAGACCTTCGTAAAAGGCTTCTTCCAAGACAACATCAGCTTGGCTTGCTCAGCCCAAAAGCCCTCGTAATCGTCCTCAGCCTTTTTGCATAAAGCCTTGTAAGCGCTCATCCCAGAGACGGCAGCATTTTTGACAAAATCAGCGCTGGGTTGATAAATAGGGTGGCTAGGTCCAGTTTGTGTTGTCATGTTGTGTGTCTCCTTACTCTTGAAATCTTAAAGTTATGACTTTATTTATCCTAACACTTTAAGACTATAAAGAATCTCAGTAGCTCTACTTAGAAATTGACTTAAGTCAAATAGAGTTCTCGAATTACAAGTTATTTTGGTGCATGAAGTCCGATAAATCCATTTTGCGTTTCTTTTGGCAAGCCTTTTTAGCTATCTAAGACAATGAAAGCGCGCCGATCCTTGCTAAACTAGACTCCCCCGAAAAGACACTAGGAATGTAGCAAAAAATGACTTCTATTAAACAAAATGACCTCATTGAGTCCGTTGCCGCTGCTTTGCAATACATCAGCTACTACCACCCTGCAGACTACATTTCCCACCTAGCCCGCGCCTATGAGCATGAGGCCTCTCCCGCTGCAAAAGACGCCATTGCTCAAATTCTCACCAACAGCAAAATGAGCGCAACCGGTCACCGTCCAATGTGCCAAGACACTGGTATCGTCAACGTGTTCTTAAAAGTTGGCATGAATGTGCGTTTTGAAGGATTTACCGCTGGACTTGAAGACGCAATCAATCAAGGTGTTAGGCAAGGTTACAACCAAGCTGACAATATGCTCAGAGCCAGTGTGGTAGCTGATCCTCAGTTTGCTCGTATCAACACCAAGGACAACACACCTGCTGTCATATTTACTCAAATCGTCCCTGGCGACACAGTAGAGGTGACAGTTGCTGCCAAGGGGGGAGGCTCAGAGAATAAATCAAAACTCATTATGCTCAACCCAAGCGACAGTGTGGTGGACTGGGTTTTAAAGACTGTGCCGTCTATGGGTGCGGGCTGGTGCCCACCCGGAATGCTTGGCATTGGAATTGGTGGTACTGCTGAGAAGGCGGTACTTCTTGCCAAGGAGAGCTTGATGGACAGTCTTGATATGTATGAGCTTCAACTCAAGTCCTCATCAGGTGCAAAACTAGACCCCGTAGAGGAGCTCAGGCTTGAACTTTACGAAAAAGTGAATGCGCTTGGAATTGGAGCTCAGGGACTGGGTGGGCTCACAACTGTTTTGGATGTGAAAATTAAAATGTACCCCACCCACGCAGCGAGTAAGCCCGTTGCAATGATCCCCAACTGTGCGGCGACGCGGCACGCTCATTTTGTACTTGACGGCTCAGGGCCTGTTTACCTTGATCCCCCCTCACTTGATTTGTGGCCAGCAGTTAACTGGACGCCCAACACCAAGACCAGCAAACGCGTCAACATTAATGAGCTCACCCCTGAGGAAGTGGCGAGTTGGAAGCCTGGGGAGACTTTGCTTCTCAACGGAAAAATTCTCACCGGCCGAGACGCCGCTCACAAGCGCATTCAAGATATGTTGGCGGCGGGAACGCCTTTGCCCGTTGACTTTACCAACCGCGTAATCTACTACGTAGGCCCTGTTGACCCTGTTGGCTCCGAAGTGGTGGGCCCTGCGGGACCCACCACTGCTACTCGTATGGACAAGTTCACAGAGATGATGCTTGCTCAAACTGGACTCATCGCAATGATCGGTAAAGCTGAGCGCGGTCCTGTTGCTATTGAAGCAATCAAGAAACACAAATCTGCTTACCTAATGGCTGTTGGAGGTGCCGCCTACCTTGTATCTAAGGCCATAAAGGCAGCAAAAGTTGTCGGCTTTGCAGACCTGGGTATGGAAGCTATTTATGAGTTTGATGTTGTAGATATGCCGGTCACAGTCGCAGTTGACTCCGGCGGTACAAGTGCCCATATTACTGGACCAGCGACTTGGCAGAAAAGAATTGCCAGCGGAGAATTCAAAGGCATCAAAGTGAGTTCATGAATTTGAATTTACTTAGGGGCTGATCGCCAACTTAGACTGAAGTTAGAACTAATTTTCTACAATTGTTTTCAATCAATTGATTCACTTTCTTTTTCTACTGCTATCATGCAGATATGAAAGATTTAAATTCCACTTTTGATATTCACCTTCACGGCGAGGTACCCCTCAATGCAAAGGTTACTTTAGAGCAAATTAAAGAGGCTCTAAAGCCATTATGGACTTACTCAGGGGCTACCTCTTTTACGGAAGGCGCTATGAGCTCGTTTGATGATGAGCCTGGCATATTCTTTAATGAGCAAGATATGCTCTTAGAGTTTTGTTGGACTGTTCCAGGTGAGGATGACTTTCGTCAATGTTTGGACGAAATGTGTATGAGCCTCAATGAGTTAGCCGTAGTCGGTGCAACTATTGAGGTGACCTTTTACGATACTGAGTTTGATGAGGAGGCAGAGGAGGAGGGAAGGGAATCTTTAGATGATTTTTTGATGCTCTTTATTGGCCCAACACCTGCTGCAATCATGCAAGCACAAAGAGACTTGCTCATTGCAGATGTATTTCATATGATGGAGCGTCACTTTGAACCCTCAGAGCTTGGGGGAATATCGGCAGAGATAGATAGACTTTTCTCAGAGCGTTTCAACAATCTGGTGAACTCCCTCGAGATGGGTAAACCTAACCAAGTAGGAGGCACTGGCGCCTCAAATAACACCGGACATAGTAGCGGTCAACGCAAACCCAGACATCTTCACTAGATTTAAAGGTCGTCAGAGCAGTTAAATGATGATCAAATAACTTTAAATCCGTGAGTACCGTCCCTTTTTAATTGTTCAACAAGTCCAAACTCCCAATCCAAATAAGCCTGCATAGCTTGGACTGGATTTTGAGTACCCTCATAAGGTCTACGGTAGCGATCAATCCTTGGACTAACTACATAAGACTCTCCTTGCTGGGTGCTGTAACCAGCGGCAAACCAACTTGCGTTGCCCCCCCTTAGGAAAGCCACATGAACACCGGGTCTGACCAACTTCTTGATGTCGTGAACAGCATACCTTGCAGCACTTCCATCCGAGCAAGTGAGAATATAACGGTTTGCTTTGTGAACGCGGGAAAAATCTTCTTCAATCTGAGAACGCAGTATCCACCATGCACCAGGGATGTGTCGTCTAACGTACTGCGCACTCTCACCTACATCAATCACAAGGGTTAGGTTAGTACGGTTGGCAATCCATTCTTTTAATTGCGCAGCCTCACAGCCCTCTACAGGCTCAATTGGCTCTGGCAATAAGGCATAGGGTTCAACTGCAATGGGAGCCTTTAGGTCATTCAAAGAGATATCCTTGATCACATATACATCCCAACCCAATTGAACAAGCCATGAACCAGTCATGTAAGCGCGAACTCCTTCAGTATCGTAGAGCACGATCGCTGCACCTCGCACAGGAGCGTTGTGATCAGTCTCTTGAACTAGTTGCCCGCCCGGCGCACTCAGTGCCCCCTCTAAATGAGAGGTATTGAATTCTTCAGGGGTTCTAACATCAAATAGGTATGTGGTCCGTTCAGTTTGAGTTTTGAGTTTTAAATAATCTTGCCAATCGATTCTTTTAATGCCAGAGCGAAAAGCCAGCGCCAGCGCTGAGGCCTTAGCTTTGCTCAAATCTTCAGTGCTTGGCTCGGGGAAGTTTTTGTCAGCCCCTTTTACTAAATCTTGTCCAGCAAGCATCCATCCAATCGTGCCATTTCGTAGCGCGCACACTGGATTTGGTATGCCCGCATTCACCAACGATTGGGTACCAATAATGCTTCTTGTGCGCCCGGCGCAGTTAACAATAATTCGGGTAGTTGGTTTGGGGGCTAAGGTTCGGGCTCGAAGTGCCAATTCTCCCCCGGGCACACTAACCGCACCCGGAATACTCATCGTTTGGTATTCATCAAAGCGTCTGGCGTCCAGCACAACGACATCTGCTTTTTGAGCGATAAGTGAATAAACCTCCTGTGCGCTCAGTGAAGGGGTACGCTTGATTGACTCAACCCACTCACCAAATGACTTACTAGGCACATTTACATCTTTAAAGAGCTCATAACCCGCTGCGGCCCAACCGGTCAAACTGCCCTCAAGGAGGTTTACATTTGTATAACCTATACGCCTGAAAATTGCTATTGCACGCTCTGCAAGACCGTCCGAATTGTCATAAATAACAATGAATGTGTCTCGACGTGGAATCCTGCGATAGGCATCTGTCTCTATTCGCCCAAGGGACATATTGCAAGCAAACAGGGGGTGGCTTTGCGCAAAGGGGTCCTCTTCACGTACATCAATGAGAGCTATTTCTTTTTTTGCAAGCAAGTACTCAATAACGGTTGCTGGCTTAATTAGACCATGGGTGCTTGTAGGCACACTGGATGAGACTTCTGAAGGGGCGTTTGCAGCTTCGTCAAGAGTAGGCGTTAGTGAGGATTCAGCTACTAGCATTGTTGCTGATTCAACTTTTATGTCTGCTTTTATGTCTGCTTTTAAGTCATTATTTAATTGCGGGTCCGCTTGACTACTATTTTCAAGCTCTGTTTTCTCAATTTTATCAACCACAACCGAGACAGCGACAGAGTCTTTGTCCGTATTAATAGATGGATCAACACTTGGATCAATATCTGAATGCTCACCTGATTCAATAATTAAATTCTTGACTTGGTGCTCCAGTGTTTGCTCAACAGCCTGGGTGTCCAAATCCAAAACAAGCTGACTTGGCTCTAAGGGAGGACTCCTTTTGTCAATCACCTCTGGTTTTGAGGTGTTTTCATCTTGCAGAGGTAAAACAACTTTTGATTCAGTAGGCTGTGTAGTTGTATTTTGTGTACTTGAATTGTGTGTACTTGTATTTACAGTCGTAGGTCCGTGATTTACAGAGCTGATTTTTGCAGTGACCGATTGTGAATCACCTGTTTTTGAGCTCTGGGGATGGGCTTGTTGGACAGTTTGGGGGGGATTTAATTCGTTTTCATCCTCAACTAGGCCACTGAACATTTGAGGTATGTTGCTGTAACCAGATATAAAAGTCTTTCTTGAACCGTCTGTGTAGTAAACAGATCTACGAACTTTTCCAATATTGGCGCCGTAGATGTGAATACTGATTGAGACTTGATCTTGGCTTGCATTCCAAACTTTATGCACATCCCCAAGTCTAGGAGATACCACCTCAACGTCACCCTCAATCATTTGTATTTGTAGACCGGCTGCGGCCCATCTACCGTCTGACATTCTCGAATAAGGTTGGCAAATCTCTGAGCCCCTCAACATTCCAATTAAACCCCAAACTGTATGATCGTGGATTGGGGTGGCCTGACCTGGCCCCCACACGAAACTGACGACCGAGAACCGATCTGCTGGATCTGCGTAAAGAAGATACTGTTGGTAATGGTTGGGATGGGGCTGCCCAAAATCAGGTAGCAACCAGTCATCTACTGAGACCAAATCAGCCAATAACCTGCTACCCTCTGATATGGCTTCCATCTCGGTTGGAGAGCGCTCGATTAATCGAGTCATGTGAGCCAAGAAGTGGTGGAAGCGTTGAGGGTCGTAAGACTTGTTTTCTGACATAAAAAAATACATTCCGAAGACTCTATTGTAATTACTCTGGAGCCTACAGGTGTGAAAATACCGCAAACACAAATTTCAATCCTAAATTACCCAAAATGGACAAAAAGACCCCAGCTAATAAAGGCCCATTAAGCGGTCTGAAAGTTATCGAGTTAGGTCAGCTCATTGCAGGCCCATTTGCTGCCAAAACACTGGCGGATTTTGGTGCAGATGTCATAAAAATCGAGCCCCCGGCTAAAAACGGTTCCCAAAGCGGCTCGGGTGGTGATCCTCTGCGTCAGTGGAGGATGATTAAAGACGGCACTTCCGTTTGGTGGCAAGTACAGTCTAGAAATAAGAAATCCATCACGCTGGATTTAAAACAACCTGAAGCACAAGAAATAGTCCGCAGTTTGGCGAGGGGAGCGGATATTTTGATTGAAAATTTCAGGCCCAACGCCATGGAGGGCTGGGGTCTGGGTCCAGACGTTTTGCAAGACATCAACCCTCAACTGATTATGCTAAGAATAAGTGGGTACGGGCAAACAGGCCCATACAAAGACAAACCTGGGTTTGGTGTGGTTGCTGAGGCGATGGGTGGACTTAGACATTTAACAGCCGAGCCGGGAAGAGTTCCCGTTAGGGTGGGGGTCAGCATTGGGGACACTTTAGCCTCATTGCACGGGGTTATTGGTGTTTTGATGGCACTGCAAGAAAGAAACAAAAGCGGCAAAGGCCAAGTCATCGATGTAGCCTTGTATGAAGCTGTCTTTAACTGTATGGAGAGCTTGTTACCAGAGTTCAGTTCATTTGGGGCGATTAGAGAGCCCGCAGGCAGCGAATTGCCTGGAATCGCCCCCAGCAACGCCTACCCTTGCGCAGACGGTGCCTACGCATTGATTGCGGGCAATGGAGACAGTATTTTCAAAAGACTGATGGCAACTATTCAACGCCCGGATTTGGAAGACGACGCATCGTTAAAACAGAACGAAGGACGAGTTAAAGCCTCAAAGAAAATAGACCTTGCCATTAAAGAATGGACCTCAAAGTTGAGTTGTGAGCAAGTGCTGATTGAACTAGACAAAGCCCAGGTACCGGCGGGCAGAATCTATACCGTAAAAGACATTGCACAAGATCCCCATTACAAGGCAAGGGAGATGATTTTGGAACAAAAACTAGACTCAGGTGAAAACTTAATGGTCCCCGGCGTCATTCCCAAGCTCTCTCGCACACCCGGTTCGTTAAGAAGTGCAGCCCCCAAGTTGGGCGAGCATACTTTGTCTGTTTTAAAAGAATTAGGGCTTACAGATGATCAAATCAAAGCACTCAAAGATAAAGGTATTATTGGCAACCACGAGGCAAAATATTCGTGAACGCGTTTGACTTACTTTACTCTCAGGGCTTTGGCACACGCAGGCACTGTATCGCTTTAATTGAAGAGGGTTTTTTTGAACTAGATATGGGGTCTAATGACTTTCAAACTCACCTGGATCCCTACGCAGAACTAGAAAACTCACTTGGAAAATTAAGTTCATCAAGCTCAAATGACAATAATAGCTTAGAAGGACTTGCTTACAAAGTAGAGGGCGTAACTTGGCATTACCACTTGACTGCATACGTGATGCTGAATAAACCGATGGGAATTGAGTGCTCACAAAAACCCTCCAATTGGCCAAGCGTGTACACCCTCCTGCCTGCTCCACTAAGACAAAGACCCAGGAAAGGCTCATCGCCCGGCGTACAAGCGGTTGGGCGATTGGATCAAGACACCACCGGTCTTTTGCTCTTATCAGATGATGGTCAGTTTATTCACAAGATGAGCTCTCCAAAGCATCATGTTCCCAAGGTCTATGAAGTCACAACTGAGGACCCGCTAGATGTGGGGGCGTGCGAGAAACTCTTACGAGGAGTTCACCTCAAAGACGAATACGAGCTAACTCTTGCACACCAAGCAGAACTGACAGGCGAATTCACTATGAATCTGACTCTAACTCAAGGCAAATATCACCAGGTCAAACGTATGTTGGCTGCAACTGGCCATAAGGTTGTGAAACTTCATAGAGCTCACATTGGCCCTTTAAGCATTCCAAATGATTTGGCTCCTGGTATGTGGAGATGGCTGTCCCACGATGAAATTAATTCCTTATTCAAGGGCGCTTAAGTTACCCAACAGATTGAACGCCCTGTAAACCCATTTAATTTTGAGTATGGTTAAATTCAGATGTCATGATTTTGATCCTTGTCAATCCTGAAATTGACTTTCTAATTACAATAGAGCGTCAAAATCTAAATTAAAAGATTCTTTAAATTATCATGCGCTGAGGCGCTCAGGAACAACTATTTTGAATACCGTATTAATTGGCAAATTGAATAATTCAAGCCTAAAGAAACAATGTATTTATTTAAAGTGTGAAATAGTTAAAAATTCAAGCAAAGTTTTGAGCGTATTATCGCTTTCCTTTTTTTTCGTAATCACAGGCACTGCATGTGCTGCGGGCCTACCCATCTTCGTTCTCAACTCTTTAGATGCAAATGTCAGTGTGATAGACCCACAGGATTGGTCTGAAATAAAAAAAATCCCAACAGGCAAAGAGCCGCATCATCTGTATTTAACTCCGGATGAAAAATCCGTAATTGTTGCCAATGCGGGGAGCAATTCTCTAACTTTCATTGACCCAAAAACGGCAAACGTTCAAAGGGTTGTGAAAAACACGCTTGATCCTTACCAACTTCGATTCTCCCCTGATATGAAGTGGTTTGTAACTGTTGGAAATAGGTTAAATCACATAGATATTTACAGTTGGAATGGCACTGATTTAACTATCATCAAACGCATTCCCTCTGACAAAACACCGAGTCATCTGTGGATCAGCGCAGACAGTCAGACAGTTTATGCAACGATGCAAGACAGCAATGAATTGGTCGCAGTTGATTTGCCAACACAAACAATGAAGTGGCGCATTAAAACAGGGGCATTACCGGCCGACGTTTTTGGGACGCCTGATGGAAAGAGCCTTTTAGTTGGCTTAACTGGTGGACGAGAGGTACAGGTATTTGATATTACAAAAAATCCTGCTCAACTTAGCCAAGCTATTGCGACTGGTGAGGGGGCGCATGCGTTTAGGGCTCTTGGGGACTCTAAACATATCTTTGTCAGCAACCGAGTTTCAAACACCATTAGTTTGATCGATTACACGACTTTTAAAGTCGTAAAAGAAATCAATGCGCCTGGTGGACCAGATTGCATGGAGGTATCGGCTGATCAAAAGAAACTCTTCATTTCTTCTCGCTGGATTGGGAAAATGAGTGTCGTTGATATCGAGACAGGCAAGTTGCTCAAACAAGTTAAAGTGGGTAAGTCTCCTCACGGTATTTGGACGCTTGAGCATGCGAAAAGAATTTAAACAAATTAAAAAATCGCTTTCTCAGTTACTGTTGATTTGTTTTAGTCTCTTCGGCTTCGCTCATTCGGTATCCAGCCATGCACAGACATCATCAGATAAAACAACGGCCTGCAAAAAACCTCTCTACCTAACCTTTGACACTGGGCACATGGAGGTTGCACCACTCATTTCGGAGATACTTAAGCGCAATAATGTCAGGGTAACTTACTTTGCAGCTCAAGAGCCCAGTAAAACGGGAGATGGAAGTTTGGGGGACACCTGGGCTAATTGGTGGAGACAGGAGGCGTTGCTTGGAAACACATTTGCCAGTCACACATTCAATCATGTCTATTGGCAAGCAGATCTACCTAACGAACGGTTTATATTCAAACCCAGTGCTGGAGCTTTAAAAGGGCAAAGTCTGAACTGGGGTCCTCAGGAGTACTGCGCAGAACTTAGACACGCAAATCAAAGATTGAAAGAAATCACAGGTGTAGAACCTCTGCCTTTATTTAGAGCTCCTGGTGGCAAAGTTTCCAACCAATTGTTAAGTGCCGCTAAAACTTGCGGGTTTGCTCATGTTGACTGGGCACCTGCAGGTTTTTTGGGGGATGAGCTCAGTAGCAAAACCTTCCCAAACGCTTTGCTACTCTCTAAAGCTTTAAAAAATATAAAAAAAGGCGATATTTTGATGGCTCATTTAGGAATATGGTCAAGACAGGATCCATGGGCACCAGCTGATTTAGAGCCCTTGATCGTTGGATTAAAAGAGCAGGGATTTTGTTTTGATACTCTGAGCAATCATCCTCGCTACAAAGAGTGGATTGAAGAGCACCACTAGGCTTATTGGTTTGAATAGCGCTGTGAATTATTGATATTTGATAAATACCAAGTTAGCAATAAGTAGTGGTTAGTCAGTATCGTCTAAAATTTAACAGGTTGTCATAATCCTTAAAAACTCTTAATCCACAATGGTTTAGCCTTTAAACAGAAAATTTTAGATACCTAGTCACCACATTGAGCTCTGTATGTCATTCAATAAAAAGTTGCCAGATCCTCATGAGTTAAAAGGCTTGCGCCAAAGGGCAAAGATCGATTTGAATGATTTGGCCACACAAACTGGCCTAACCACCGCTCAGCTCACTCAACTTGAACAAGGTGGACGACATCTGTTTTATTCAGAAGAAATCAGAAAACAAGCAATCTACAGGATTTTGAAAGTAATAGATCCAGCGAATTCTTATTTTGTAAATGAAACAGATTCAACAGGGACAAAAGTCTCAAACCCCTCTCAGCAAAATAGTCATTTGAGTAATGAGAAAAATGTAATTGAAGATATCGTTCGTCTATCTGCAAAGTCTCGTAGTCCCTTCAATTACCTTCCCTCCTCGCCCTACTCAAGAAAAAATCTTAGTCCTATGGCCTGGGGGGCAATTTGTGTAATGTTTGGTATCGCATTGCTTTACTGGAGCCCATGGGAGATAGAAAATCTCTTTCTGATACCAGGTCTAACCTCAACCCCATCAACCCCATCAACCCCATCAACTCCCTCAACTCCCTCAACGCCATCTACAACTGCATCTACATTAACATCACCTCAATCAGAAAACTCAAAATCAATCTCTTCTGAAGAAAAAGTCACCTCAAATGCCGCCCAGAGCAATGTTGCAGAGTTGTCGTCCTTAAACGCAAATCCCACGCCCAACTTGGGCTCTAACGCGTCAGAAATATCAGCAGCGCAAACAAAGAGTGCACAAAATCAAGCCGCAACTTCTGCTACTGCTGATAGTCAAAACAAGCCCTTAACTGCACTGACGTCGTCCTCCCCGTCTCAAATCAGCTCATCTGTTATTGGCACATCGCCAATTGCTAATTCTTCCACTTCTTCCACGTCTTCCCCCGCTACAACTCCTTCCCTTTCTGCCAATTCAGTAACCAAAATTTCAACCGAACTCACTACTGACCCATGCCAACTCCTTGGCTCCGATGCTCCCATTGCTCCCCTAGCTGCCTATCCAAGTAAAGCTGGAAACTACGTTTATATGAACAGCACAGATATTACTCAGGCCTGTGTTCAAGACGCCACTGGTAAGAAGAGCTTAGTACGTTTCCAAAAAGATCAGGGTACAAGTATTTACGGTAAGGCTCCATGGCAAATAGCTGGCCCCGATATTCAGAAAATACAAATCTATTTTCAAGGAGCCCGAATCAATACCTCTGCAATCAGCGGGCAAAGAATTCTGCTTGTCGAGCAAAATATTGCACAGTAAATGTTCAAAAAATGTACGAATGAGTCTTGTTATTTTCTAGTATTCAAAACGATCTCTGAGGGGGGCTCCTGTGCCTTAACCCTAGATACCATCTCTTTGTAGACTTGCTCTAAATTGACAGTAAATTTAGAGGTATTAAATAAATCAGTTACCTCCTTTTGAATGGAGAGTTTTGTCTTTACTGAGTTCATTTGATCAGAGTTCGTGCCTAACATGACCGCCATTTCTTCATATTCCTCTAGAGACGAAGTAATAAGTTCAGTCATCCCTAGAGCGGTAAGTAAACTAGCAGCCATTCTGCTCGCAAAGGCCTCTCCCGATAACGTCAATACAGCAAGGCCACTCCATAATGCGTCGCTCGCAGTCGTTCCTGCGTTGTAAGGGAAGGTATCTAAGAATAGATCAACACATTTGAATCTAGACAAATATTTCGGCTGATCTACTCGCTCAGCGAAAAATATACGGTTGGGATCAATATTTCGGTTTTGAGCCTCGCGGCGAAGATTTTGTTTAACAGGCTCGGTATCGGCATATATGTACAAAACACTTGAGGCGACTCGAGCTAAGATTTTCATCCACACCTCAAAGACTTGCGGTGTAATCTTGTAATTGGTATTAAAGCACCCAAATACAAACGCACTCTCAGGCAACCCCAAGTCCGTGCGATTGATTTGCTCATCTGACATTTGCCTCTTTGAGTCATTGGCTTGGTAAACAGGTAAGTAAGCAATCTTCTCTGTGTATAGACTTTTGTACTGATCCGGAATGATCACTTTATCAGCGATCAAGTAATCTATGTAAGGCGCTGCCATGGTTCCCAAATAGCCGATATAGCTGACTTGAGTAGGTGCGCAGCGAAGCGAGAAAATTCCGGTTCTGCTGTTTTTTGTGAAGCCTCCTAAATCAACTGCAATATCGAGTTGCAGATCGCGGGCACGCTCAGCGACCTCAATATCAGACAAATCATCACACTCAATCCAAACGTCAAAGGATTTTTCTAACCTCTTGCGCATTGCATCTTCACGCACCGGACCGATGGAGAAGGCAATTATTTCAAACTCATTTCGGTTATGGTGTTCAAACAAATCAGCCATCAAATATGAAACTGGATGATCTCTAAAGTCTGCAGAAAAATAACCAATGCGTAGTTTTCTTGAAGGGTTTCCAAGATCACTCACAACTAAATCACCACAAACTGACGAGCTTGGAAATTTATGTGATGCCCATATGCTCGCAGCTTTACGTTGGAGAAGAACTGAGTCGCTCAAAGCCAATACAGGAAACGCAGGGGTAACTCTTTCATTGGACTCAATACCTAACACTAGCTCACTTAAAAGCGTCTCTAGCCCGCTCCAATCACATATTTGCATTTTTGCGTGTACCAGTAACCCCTTCACGTATTCGTAGTCAGGCGCTAGACGGAGGGTATCTTGATAACCCGCAATTGATTGTTCAAAAAGCTTGAGCACTCTTAGTGCATTGGACTTGTTGCACAGAGCATCTGCAAATTTTGGATTTAGTTTTATAGCCTCATCAAAGCAATTTAATGCAGCCTTGAGCTTGGAATTTTCCAAATAAAGTACGCCCAAATTATTATGAGGATCTGGATATTTTGGATCTAAGATTGCGGCTCTCACGTAGTTATCTTCAGCCAAATTACCAAGTACAAACAGCCTAAGCAAATTCGCCCTATTGTTGTATGCTTGGGCGTAGCCAGGATTTAAAGCGACAGCAAGGTTATAACTATTTAAAGAGCTTTGATAATCCTTTAATTGCAGGTATGCGTTGCCAAGGTTGTTGTAAGCCTGTGAGTAGGAGGGACGCAATTTAATAGCTTCATTGAAACTCTTTATTGCAGAGCTGGATTGCTCAAGGTCCAATAAAGTATTTCCTTGGTTGTTGTAATGCTCGGCTGCGTAAGGGTTGAGTTCAACTGATTTATTGAAGGCAATTAGCGCTTCCTCCAGACGATTTTGATCTCTAAGTACGTTGCCCAAATTAAAAAAAGCATCAGAGAATTTGGGATCTAACTCCACCGCTCTTAAGAAACAATCAACTGCCAAATCTAAATTAGAAATAGCTCTTAATGAGTTACCTAAATTGTTATAAACATTAGCATCATTGGGATCAATATGCAGGGCGAGTTTATAGCTGCTTATAGCTGATTGATGCTGACCCAATGCTCCTAAAGCAAAACCTCGGTTCATCAGAACCGCTGAATTTGAAGGCTCTAAAACTATGCACTTGTTGTAAGCATCTATTGCCAACTCAAGTTGGTACAGTGCCTGATAAGCATTACCTAAATTCATATACGTATTGTGATCGTCATTTTTTAGGACAATAGCTTTTTGATACTGCACTATTGCCTGATCGGCTAGCTTAAGCTCTTTGAGGACGATACCGTAATTGTTTAGTGCCCCTAATTGATTGGGATTGAGTTGGAGTGACTTTTCTATGTGCTCAGCGGCATCTCTCCAGTTTCGGTTTTGAAGCTCAATTACACCGAGGAGGTGATGAGCCTCGAAATCTTTAGGATTTTGTTTAAGTAGGTTTCTGTAAAGAAGACTCGCTCCCTTTAAGTCACCATTTCTGTGAAGTAGTATGGCTTTTTCTAAAGAAATATTGGATTCATTAGATATTGTTTTAGTTTTTTTTCGCATTGATTTCATTAAAATGCGTTCTTAAATTAATACAGACCCGCTCGATCCTGAATAAGCCATGGTTGAATTATTTGGTCAACAATACAAACCTAATACAATTTTAAAATTGAACTTAATTTTAAATCAGACCTGAATCATTTTAAAAAAAGAGTTTTTTTGCTAACTCTACACCCACTTTTAACAAACTTTCAAATTATTAATCCGAAAACTGGAAGAAATTGTCTATTTAACAGGATCAATGACAAAACCAGGTTGTGAGAAACTAAGTTAAATATTGGGCTAGAATAGCGACTTCACCGCCCGAGTGGTGAAATTGGTAGACACAGCGGACTTAAAATCCGCCGCTTTCGTTAATAGCGGGCGTACCGGTTCGATTCCGGTCTCGGGCACCAATAATTACAGTAGTTGTTACATTGCACAACACAATTGTGCGTAATGTAAATGCACAGAATGCATGTTGCAAACACCATTGCAACATGCACACAGTGCACACACTTTAGCTAATTGCTACATAATTTTAGTAAAACACACTCGTGCATACTTTTTACGGTGTTTGAACGGCGAAAAACTTGCCCAACTGACGGCAAAATCAGTTGCCCAACGCAAAACACGATGCTAAAGTTTGCAAATGCAGACAAAAAAGATTAGCAAGTGAAAAAAACAGCTACGCTGTTTAATCTGCCCACCTACTATTCTCTACCCACAAGCATCACAGTTGTTGTCAACTATCAAAACGCACTGGCACAACAGATTGCGAATACAGCAAATACAGCAACAACAACAACGCCAGCAACAGCGCAACAGTCCACTGTAGAAATACTAACCGCAACTGAACCGCGCAGTGTGTACATGCGAGATGGGGAAGTTGTCATGTATAAAGTTAAGCGTAGCAAAATGTGGCATGTGCGTTTCAAGTTGGACAGACATTTGTTGGGCATGAGCAAATGGTTGCGCTTTAGTACAAAAGAAAAG
>CAIWAO010000074.1 GCA_903910745.1 uncultured Burkholderiales bacterium | reverse complement strand
GTTAATATGTAGATTTTTGACTAAAAGATTTACATGAATCTTCACAGAAGTGCCCTTGAAATTACACAAATCAGCACTATCATTAGCACTCGTCCTTAAAGAGTGCTAACAGCGTTGGCGCTCTTGGCCGCTTCGATTCACACATTTGAATTCTTTAGTTCTCATGTTGTTTCTTGTTTTTATTATTTAGGAGATTGTATGAAACTTCGTCCTCTTCACGATCGAGTGATCGTTAAGCGTTTAGAAAACGAAACTAAAACTGCATCTGGAATTGTGATTCCTGACAATGCAGCTGAAAAACCAGATCAAGGCGAAATCCTCGCTGTAGGTCCTGGAAAGAAAAACGACAAAGGCGATTTAGTTGCTGTTGGCGTAAAAGTCGGCGAGCGCGTTTTATTTGGCAAATACAGTGGCCAAACTGTCAAAGTTGACGGCGAAGAACTCCTCGTTATGAAAGAGGAAGATTTGTTTGCAGTTGTAGACAGCAAGTAATTAATTTTTATTCGGAGATATTTAAATGGCAGCAAAAGACGTAATTTTCGGTGGTGATGCACGCGCTCGTATGGTAGAGGGCGTAAACATCCTAGCCAATGCAGTTAAAGTAACACTTGGTCCAAAAGGACGCAACGTGGTTTTAGAGCGCTCATTTGGCGCGCCAACAGTGACCAAAGACGGTGTATCTGTTGCAAAAGAAATCGAACTCAAAGACAAGCTCCAAAACATGGGCGCTCAAATGGTTAAGGAAGTTGCTTCAAAAACCAGCGACATCGCCGGTGACGGAACAACAACTGCAACTGTCCTCGCTCAAGCTATCGTTCGCGAAGGCATGAAGTACGTTGCAGCAGGCATGAACCCCATGGACCTCAAGCGCGGTATCGACAAAGCAGTAACGGCTTTAGTTGAGCAACTCAAAAAAGCAACTAAAACAACTACAACATCAAAAGAGATCGCTCAAGTTGGTTCTATCTCCGCTAACAGTGATGAGTCCATCGGACAAATCATTGCTGAAGCAATGGATAAAGTTGGTAAAGAAGGCGTTATCACAGTTGAAGACGGCAAATCACTTAACAACGAACTCGACATCGTTGAAGGTATGCAGTTTGACCGTGGCTACCTCTCACCTTACTTCATCAACAACCAAGAAAAGCAAGTTGCAATTCTTGAGAACCCCTTTGTTCTCCTTTACGACAAAAAGATCTCCAACATCCGTGATTTGCTCCCCACACTCGAGCAAGTTGCAAAAGCTGGTCGTCCTTTGTTGATCATTGCTGAAGAAGTTGAAGGCGAAGCCCTTGCGACTTTGGTTGTTAACACAATCCGCGGTATCCTAAAAGTTGTTGCTGTAAAGGCTCCTGGCTTTGGTGATCGCCGTAAAGCAATGTTAGAAGACATAGCAATTTTGACTGGCGGTAAAGTAATCGCTGAAGAAGTTGGCTTAACACTTGAAAAAGTAGAGTTAACAGACCTCGGACAAGCTAAGCGTGTTGAAGTTGGTAAAGAGAACACCACTCTTATCGACGGCGCAGGCGGAGCAGCTGAGATCGAAGCACGCGTTAAACAAATCCGCGTTCAAATCGAAGAAGCAACTTCTGACTATGACCGTGAAAAACTTCAAGAACGTGTTGCTAAACTCGCCGGTGGTGTTGCATTGATTAAAGTCGGTGCTGCTACTGAAGTAGAGATGAAAGAAAAGAAAGCACGTGTTGAAGATGCACTGCACGCAACCCGCGCAGCAGTTGAAGAAGGCATCGTTGCTGGTGGTGGTGTTGCACTCCTGCGGGCCAAGCAAGCTGCTGGCGCAATCAAAGGCGACAACGCAGACCAAGAAGCCGGTATCAAACTCGTGTTGAGAGCTATTGAAGCCCCATTACGTGAAATCGTTTACAACGCTGGCGGTGAAGCAAGTGTTGTAGTTAATGCAGTTTTAGCCGGCAAAGGAAACTTTGGCTACAACGCTGCTAACGATACATACGGTGACATGATTGAGATGGGTATTTTGGATCCAACCAAAGTAACTCGTACAGCATTACAAAATGCAGCCTCTGTTGCAGCTTTAATGTTGACAACTGAGTGCATGGTTGCAGAAGCACCAAAAGAAGATGCTCCTGCAATGCCAGGTGGCATGGGCGGTATGGGTGGAATGGGCGACATGGGCATGTAATTTAGCCTCTGTTGGGATTAGCTTGCAAGCTAATCCACACCGCTTAAAACGCATTAAACCCGCAGTTTAGACTGCGGGTTTTTTTATGTCCAACTTTAACTTTATCGTTTATTTACTTCCAGTATGGAAGTAATTTTTCATGCAAAAGTTCGGGTGACTCCAAATGCACACCTCTCCAACCAAGGGATTGCGCTGCTTGGATATTAAGTAGTTGATCATCAATAAATAGTGTCCTTGCAGCGTCTAATCCGTACTTTTCATACAAGCGCTGGTAAATTTTCACATCCGGTTTAGCTTCCCTAACATCAGCAGAGAAGATGCCCGCATCAAACCATTTAATAAATTCATGCCTACGCTCTAAAGCCCGTGCATAAGGCTCAGGCATATTAGATAAGTAAAACAGTCTAATCTCCTCGCCCTCCTTCTTTCTTTGAACTAAATTATTCAAAATAAGAATGGATGACTCAATGGGAGTCAAGTCCTCTCCGATAGGCTCAATAAGATCTCGCAAATGATCACGGTCGATATTTAAGTTCTCAGCGCTTTGATTGATCACATCTGACATGCTGAGGTCCCCCCGGTCAAAACCTTGCCAGGTAGGGGAGCCAAATAAATTCTTAGCAAGTTCAGTTGAGCTTTTAAAACCGTGCCACTCTCCCTTAAAGTGCTGCTCAATGCGTTTGATTGGATTCCATTCAAAAATGACGGCGCCAAAATCAAACACAAAATCTTGTATCGGATGAATTGACATTTTTATCTCAAACGGCGCAAAAGCCCCTGAGTTGAAGGATCAAGATTTGTGAATTCTTCATTTGAGTACTGCTTCATAATATTAAGCGTGAGTGTCTTACCCAACTCTACGCCGTATTGATCAAAAGAATTGATTCCCCACACCGCTCCTGCAACAAAGGTTCTGTGCTCTGACAAAGCGATCAAAGCCCCGAGAGAAGTTGGTGTCAGACGCTCCAAAATCGTAAATAAGCTAGGCCGATTTCCCGAAAAGTATCTGGCCTTGTTTACATTTGCATCACCAACCATAAAGGCCTGAGCCTGGGCAAGCGCGTTGGCGAGCAACAATTCATGATGATTTGTATGTGAGTGACTAGGCGTTTTGACTGCAATAAATTCAATCGGTATGACATCAGTGCCTTGGTGCAACATTTGAAAAAAAGCGTGTTGCCCATTCGTCCCAGGCTCACCCCATAAAACCGAAGCAGTCCCGTAGCTGAGCCCTTGAGCAGACTTATCCACACTCTTGCCGTTACTCTCCATATCGAGTTGTTGCAGGTAGGCAGGTAATCGGTAGAGTGCGCTGTGATAAGGGGCAATGTTTCTTGATTTGTAGTTAAGAAAGTTTCTATACCAAACATCTAACAATCCAAGCTTAAGGGGTAAATTATCTTTAGGCGCAGCAGATTTGAAATGCTCGTCCATCTCAAAGGCACCTTGCAAAAACTCTTTAAAAGCTTTTGCTCCAATCGCAATGGCAATCGCAAGCCCAATTGATGACCACATCGAGTAGCGCCCACCCACCCAATCCCAGAACCCGAACGTCGTATCTATTCCAAATTCTTTGGCAAGTACGACGTTTGATGTCAAGCCAACGAAATGTTGATCAATGTTTTTACCACCCCCATTGATAAACCACTGCTTGGCAGTTTGCGCATTGGTCATCGTCTCAATCGTTGTAAAAGATTTGGAGGATATAAGAAACAAAGTTTTATTTGGATCTAATTTATCCAAAACGCCTGTGATTTCGTGTGCGTCTATGTTAGAGATGAAATGAAAACTCTTTGTGGGTGTGACGTATTCAGCCAGAGCCCGAATAGCCATCTGCGGTCCCAAATCCGAACCACCAATGCCAATATTGACCACATCCGTAATTGAGTCTTTAGATCTTACCTTCTCAGCAAAAGACAAAAAAGCATCTAGAGTAGTTAAAACCTCTGCGTGAGTGCTCTCAAGCCCCGCAGGTATTTGAGCGCCTTTTGGGGTGCGTAGCAGCCAATGCATCACGGATCTCCCCTCCGTGGTATTGATCGAATCGCCCTTGAAAAGGGCGTCTCTAAGACTAAAAACTTTAGTCTCATTTGCCAACTCTAACAATGCTTTCTCAACCTCTTCATCCCACATACATTTGGAGAGATCTACAAACACATGAGGAGCCTCAGCGCTAAAGTGCTCAAATCTATTGGCTTGATTTACAAATGCCTTTGTAAGGTCCAGGGAGACTTTGGTAACTTTTAACTCATTCAACTTTTGCCAAGAGGCAACTTGATCACAGCGCTTTAACATCTTTATTTCCAAAAAATTAATGACCAAAACAACTTAAGATTGAAGAAAGTGCTCTAACTTGACCGTATCAGAGCAAAACGCTCTAATGCCTTCAGACAATTTATCACTCGCCATGGCATCCTCATTGAGGGCCAATCTAAATTGAGATTCCGAGAGCCCATGGAGCAGGGCATTAGAAGGATCTAAATTGATCCCGTGCATTGGATCAATAGCCTTGGCCCGCCCATCAACTACAGGATCCAAAGCCCTAGTAAAGCCAGTTACGCCGACACCTTCAGGGCCTTCTACTGATACTGATACTGATTGACTGAGAGCCTTCAAAAGATCAGGGCTTATCGTTAGTAAATCACATCCAGCTAAGGCTTTGATTTGTCCAATGTTTCTAAAACTAGCCCCCATGACCTCAGTTTTAACACCACTTGATTTAAAGAAACGATAAATATTAGACACTGAGCGAACCCCGGGATCGTTTGCGCCGCTACTCGCGGCCTCATCCCAGGACGCACCTGCAGATTTCTTATACCAGTCATAAATTCTTCCAACAAAGGGGGAGATTAACTGAACCCTTGCATGTGCACAACTTACGGCTTGCGCAAAATTAAACAAAAGAGTTAAGTTTGTATGAATACCCTCAAGTTCAAGCGCCTTAGCGGCTTGAATGCCCTCCCAAGTTGCAGCAATTTTGATGAGTACGCGAGATGCGTCCACACCCTCACTGGAATACATAGAAATAATCCGCTTTGCCCGAGCGACAGTTGCTTGTGCGTCAAAGCTAAGTCTTGAATCAACCTCAGTAGAAACACGCCCAGGTATTAATTGCAAAATCTCGCAACCCAAAGCGACAAGCAATCGGTCCACTAACTCATCAATTGAAGTACCCGGGAACCTTTGTCGAATCGTTTTGATCAGCTCTGTGCTTTGCGGCATCTGCAAGGCCTTTAATACCAATGAGGGATTAGTCGTTGCGTCTTGAGGTCTGTGTTGAGCCACCTGGGACAAGTCGCCAGTATCAGCAACCACCACAGTCCATTGTTTAAGTATTTCTAGATCGTTCATGACGTTCATTATGACAAGTTTCTTTAAAAAATTGATGAATATGTTTGCTTCTAAGCATAGCCTGAACGAAAAAATCTGCGATCAAGTACTTAAAGCCTGTAATTAATCAAGCAACCCTTAAAAAAAAGACAAAATCGAGCGAGGAATCAAGCCGTAAACTATACTTGATAGAAAATAATATTTGCAAAAATACTCTCCTCCATGTGCAACGACCCTTTACAAAAAAGACTTCCACTAACATGAGCTTTCAACTCGTACTCTTTGGTGGAACCGGGGACTTGGCTTGGAGGAAGATTCTTCCCGCACTTTTCCAAGCCTATCGGCACAACACGCTCCCCAAAGGCGGTCGAATTTTAGGTGTCTCTAGAGACGTACTAAGTGATGACGCATTTAGAAATCTTATTGGCGAGCGTTTTCAAAATATTGAGGGAGAGAAACGTCCTACACAAGAGGAATTTAGTGAGTTTGCAAAACTATTGCACTACCAGTCTTGTGATTTATCAAGCTCACTTGACTATGCTTTACTTAAAAACCGACTCGGTGAGCATGTGTCAGATGTGTGCGTTATGTACCTTGCAACTGCCCCACAACTCTTTACAACTATTTGTGAAAATTTAGGTGCACAAAGTCTTAACAGTGACAGCACGCGTATTGTTCTTGAAAAACCATTGGGTCAGGACTTAAAGTCCAACCAAGAGATTAATGCAACAGTCAAACGATTTTTCCAAGAGTGGCAAATTTTTCGAATTGACCACTACCTTGGCAAACCATCTGTTCAAAATCTATTCGCACTTCGCTTTGGCAATTCGTTGTTTGAGCCGATTTGGCGAAGAGAGTCAGTCTCAAGCATTCAAATCACACTTGCTGAGGAAATTGGTATCGAATCTCGGGGGCCATTTTACGAGCGCACAGGAGCATTAAGGGACATGATTCAAAATCATGCTCTCCAACTTCTATGCGCTATTGCGATGGAGCCTCCTATCAACGCACACGCCGATGCAATCAGAGATGAAAAACTAAAAGTACTGCGCTCTCTAAAGCCATGGACAGCTAAATCTTTAAAACACGATTTGGTTAGAGCACAATATAGGGACGGCTCCGTGTCTGGGTCAGCCGTAAAAGCTTACACACAAGAGGACGGTGTTTCCAAGGACAGTAAAACAGAAACTTTTGTTGCCCTCAAAACAGAGGTCAACAATTGGCGCTGGGCAGGGGTTCCTTTCTTTATCAGAACCGGCAAACGATTAGCGCAGCAAGACGCTCGAATCGTCATCAACTTTAGACAAACCCCTCACCCCATTTTTCAAACCCCCTTAGGAAGCGCAAATCGACTCACCATACACCTTCAACCCAAAGACGGAATGGCGCTTCATCTATTTGCCCAAGGTCCCTCACAAAATACAACAAAACCCGCTCATCACACGCAACGAACTCCACTGGGCCCAATGCTCTCCCCCGTTCAACTCAACCTGGATTTTGAACAAAGGTTTGGAGCGGACAGGGTCGGAGCTTATGAAAGATTACTTCTTGACGCGCTAGCTGGCAGGTTAAACCTATTCGTTAGAAGTGATGAACAAGAGGCTGCTTGGTCATGGGTTGAGCCTATTATTGATGATTGGCAAAGCGGTGCCTCCCCGCTTTACACCTACGCAAGTGGCAGTTGGGGCCCAATTGAATCCAAAGAAATGATAGAACACTCAGGGCATCACTGGGACGACGATAAACAAACTTGAAAGATTTTTCCATGGATATAACCACCACCCATAAAGTACTCATTTTGGGAGGCTCCGGATTTTTGGGCAGTCACATTTGTGAAAGACTCAACGAATTGGGCATCAAGATGACCGTTATGACCAGGCGCGCTCCAGCGAAAAGCGTCAAATATTTACCTTTCGTAGACGTTATCGAGGGAGACCCTTCTAAACCTGAAGTACTCAAAAGAGCGATGAAAGGTCATACTGCCGTGATCAACCTCATTGCCATACTTCACGGCACCGAAAAAGGCTTTGAACAACTCCATGAGCGCTTGCCCGCCACTATTGCCAACGCATGCAGTGAGATGAATATCAAAAGGCTGATCCATATCAGCGCCTTGGGCGCTGAGCAAAGTGCACCCTCAATGTACCTTCGCTCCAAGGCTAGGGGGGAGCAAGCGCTTCACAGCATTGCTCAAACAAAGGGACTGAACCTCACACTGTTCCGCCCCAGTGTATTATTTGGTGAAGATGATAAATTTATCAACGTTTTTGCAAAGCTTCAAAAAACATTTCCATTCATACCTCTGGCCTGCGCAGATGCCACATTTCAACCTGTCTGGGTTGTGGACGTAGCCCATGCTGTCGCTTACGCATTGCTTCACCCTCAAACTGCCAACAAAACCTTTGAGCTGGTTGGGCCTGAGGTCCTTAGTTTAAAAGAACTGGTTGAGTTCGCAGGTAAAGTTTCCCATCACAATCGACCCATTTTTGCGCTGCCCCCTTTTAGCTCTTATTTACAAGCTCTTGTGATGGAGAAACTACCCGGGCCAACTTTGATGAGCCGTGACAATCTTTTATCAATGAGAGTTCCTAACGTGCACACCGGCAAGTTTCCTGGATTAAAAGAACTCGGAATTCTTGACCCCCAAACACTCAGCGCGGTGTTTGGAGTTAGACAGGCCAAAAGTTAAGTCATTCAATAACCAAAAGTTTTTTATCACTCATGAAAACATACCTTGTTGGAGGCGCAGTTAGAGATGAGTTGATGGGTCTTGGCGACTCTGATAAGGACTGGGTAGTCGTAGGTGCTACGCCTGAGGATCTCATCTTTCAGGGCTTTACTCCCGTTGGTAAAGATTTTCCAGTCTTCCTTCATCCTGAGACCTCTGAAGAATATGCACTCGCTCGTACAGAGCGTAAAACCGCAAGAGGTTACAAAGGCTTTGTCTTTCATGCTGACCCTAGTATCACCTTAGAAGAGGACTTGGTCCGCCGTGACCTCACCATCAACGCAATAGCAAAAGACGAGCACGGGACACTCATTGATCCCTTTGACGGCAATAGCGATATTCAAAACAAAATCTTCAGACACGTCTCCCCAGCCTTCAAAGAAGATCCCGTGCGCATCTTAAGATTGGCTAGATTTGCCGCACGCTTTCCAGAGTTCACTATTGCAACTGAAACACAGATACTTTTAGAGCAAATGTGCGAGGAAGGCGAGGTGGATGCATTGGTGAGTGAACGAGTTTGGCAGGAAATATCAAAAGGTTTGATGGCTGAAAGCCCTTATAGAATGTTTACTGTACTCTTAGGCTGCGGGGCTTTTCAAAAACTCTTTAAAAACATAGAGCCCAAATATCTAGACGAACGCCATCAAGAGGCTTTAAAAGCCTCAATCGATCGCTTTAAAGAAGTGCGTGCTTCGCTTGCGGTTCGTTTTGCTGTCATCAACTACATTTGGCCAATTGCACAGACACTTAGGGTTCCAAAAGAGTGCATTGAAATGGCTGATTTATTGGCCAAAACTTATACAACCCTTTGTAATTCAATCCAGCTTAAGGGTGAGGAGCTGTTGTCGTTTCTCCAAGTTTGCGACGCCCTGAGAAGGCCCGATCGTTTCGATGAATTACTCCTGGGTGCGCGTTGTCTTGTCCTGCCAACCCATGATAAAGAAGGCTCTAAAGTGGTTTTAGAAAAGCTTGATACATCCACGCATCACATCAAACATATGCAAAAAGTAGCCCTTAGCGTAGATCATAAAGAAATTGCGCTTCAAGCGATAAAACAAGGATTGGTTGCCGTTCAAATCGGTGAAGCAATTGATCAGGCTCGCTTAAAAGCGTTGGAAGCCGCAATGAAAAAACTCTAAAAAAATTAAACCAAATCGTGAATAATTTCTCAGAGTGTTAAAACATCAGAGACTACTGATTCTCTGAGGACTTAAGTGATCGAGGCTTAATTTGAGCTGCGTCCCACTCACCCGCAAGATTTTTAAGTAACTGCGTAATCGCAAGCCACCTCCTATTTTCTATATCCATCACCGCCCGCCTTGCCTGCAGTTCACTGGTTTGAGCAGTGATCACGTTTAAATAACCAACGGTGCCGGATAAGTATTGTTGCTGAGTGGCTGCCAAGTTTTTCTGCGCCGCCTGGAGTGCCTGCACTTGTACGCCGCCCTCCTCTTGAAGGAGGGACGTTGCTGCTAAATTATCCTCAACCTCCTGAAATGCGGCCAATGCAACTTGACGGTAATTTGCAACTGCCTGGTCTAAAACTGCCATCGCACTGCTTTTGTTAGCTTGGCGTTGTCCCCCATCAAAAATTGGCAAAGATAGTGTGGGCCCTAGCGACCAATACGCATTATTGTTACCAATCAGCCCTGGTAACTGGGTGCTCCGATACCCAAGACTAGAGGAGAAAGTTACTGTTGGAAAAAAAGCAAGCTTTGCAGCACCAAGTGTTGCTTGTGCAGATTCAACGCTCCTCATGGCGGCCCTCACATCTGGCCTTCTTTTTAGCAACTCCCCAGGCACAATATCTGGCAATGCAATGGGTGAGCCTAACTTGGCCGTTGGCTCGAGCTTGAAGGATGAGGGTGTTTTACCTAGCAACGTTGCAATAGCGTGGAGCAACTGCGCACGCTGAATACCCAAATCTATTCTCTGAGCTTTGGTGGTGTTCAGTTGCAACTTGGCTAGGGATACATCCGTCGAAGCCGCCACACCCGCGCTATACCTAGACTGGGTAATCTCCAAAGCTTTTTCATAAGCTTTCTCAGCAGCAAATAAGGTGGCCTGCACTCGCTCGACATTTCGCATGGTAAGGTAAGTCTGCATCAAGGTAGCCTGTGCAGTAAGTCTAGCCATACTCAAATTCTCTTCGCTACTCATTTGTTGCGCTTTAAGCGCAATGATCTGCGCATCTAACGCCCCCCAAATATCAGGCGTCCAAGTAAAGGGAAAAGACTCACTGATATAAGTGCCTGAAGGTGCAGTTAGATAACTTTGACTGCGTGCAACATTTGTATTTGCATTTAGATTAGGCCATAAATTATTTTGAGCTAGGGCAACTGATGCCTTAGCCTGCTCAACAACTGCAGCAAGTGAAATTAAATTTGGATTCTCTTTGGCTATCTGATCCTGAAGATCGTTGAGAATAGGGTCCTCGAGAACACCCCACCACAAGGCTCCGATATTAGTCTTCACTTGTGTTTGTTCATTGGAACTTAAGTTTTTTTCTTCAAATTTTTTGGGCACTTCTAATTGAACACCTATAGGGTGCTCAGGCATTCGCCACGCGCAGGCACTCAACATGGAGGCAACCCCAAAAATCATAAATTGAACAAAGTGGTTATAAAAATATTTCATTTTGCTCACGCGTTCTTGTTTTGGAGTGATTAAGGGTGGATGGGTTTAAGTGCACTGGATGAGCCTTTTTTGAGGAACTTAGAGCGAAGTCTCTCCAATGCAAGAAAGACAATCGGCGTAGTGTAGAGCGTCAAAAGTTGGCTAAGAACGAGTCCACCGACCACCGCAATGCCTAGGGGCTTGCGCATCTCGTCTCCGTCTCCACTTGCAAAGGCAAGTGGTAACGCACCGAGCATTGCCGCCATTGTCGTCATGAAGATGGGTCTTGATCTGATCTTGGACGCCTTGTAAATTGCCTTGGCTGCAGAGATTCCGTTTCTTTGGCGAACCAAGGCAAAATCAATCATCAATATTGCATTTTTCTTAACAATACCGATCAACAAAATAATTCCAATCATTGCAATGATCGAGAGCTCGGTATCAAATGCCATCAAAGCCAACAATGCACCCACCCCAGCAGAGGGCAAAGTGGACAAAATGGTGATGGGATGCAGCAAACTCTCGTACAAAATACCAAGTACTAAGTAAAGTGTAATGAGGGCAGCAAAAATAAGGAAAGGCTGAGAGCTTAATGAGCTTTGAAAAGCATTTGCAACCCCTGAGAAACTCCCCCTCACAGTCACAGGAATTTGCAAGCGATCAATTGCATTTTTGATTTGATCACTTGCCTGGGATAGGGATACACCCTCTGCAAGGTTAAAGCTAAAGGAGTCTGAGGGCACGCCGCCTTCGTGACTGACCGATAACGCAGTATTGGTCAACTGCGTCGATGCAACTGTAGAAAAGGGTATAAGACTGCCTTTTGAATTGACAAATTCAATGTGCTTTAAGGACTCCGCACTCTCTAGGAATTGAGGATCGATCTCCAAAACTACTCTGTATTGATTTAAAGGGTTATAAATAACGCCAACCTGTTTTTGTGAGTAAGCATCAGATAGCGTCGTATCAACCCCTCTGACTGTTAAGCCGTACCTTGCAACGGCATCCCTGTCCATCACAATTGAAGTTTGTAGACCCCTGTCCTCATAATCGGTGTTGATATCCTCTAATTCTTTTAGTTTTGAGAATTCACGTCTGATCTTTGGCTCCCAAGTCTTAAGACTTGCCAAGTCATCTGCTTTTATTGTGTACTCGTACTGAGAGCTTGATTGCCTTGCGCCAATTCGTAGGTCTTGAGCAGGAACTAAAAAAAGCCTTGCACCAGCCTCTTTAGATAACTTTTGCCGAAGTCTTCCGACTACTTGGTCAGCACTGTCTGTTCGCTGCGATCTTGGCTTTAAAGTAATAAACATTTGTGCAGAGTTGCGTTGCCCACCCCCCGTAAATCCAGTCACGTTATCTACCGCAGGATCGGCTCTAACGACTGCAATGAAGGCGTCCAAGCGCTTTTGCATTGACATAAAAGAACTGCTCTGATCAGCTCTTATCGATCCAAAGATTCGCCCTGTATCTTGCTGGGGGAAAAAACCTTTGGGTATAGACCTGTACAAACTGATATTAAGAGCAATGGTCGCAATCAAAACAATCCAAATCACCCATTGATGTCTAAGGGACCATTTCAACGTATATGAATAAAACTTGGCCCATTTAAAAAATCTCAAGAAGTTGATGCCCTTAAACTTTAAATTGAACTTAAACTTCGCCCACGCGTTATTGCTGTCCTGATATTCAAGTTCTTCTTTGCTATTGGCATTTTGTTCAAAACTGTTCGAAGCATCTGGTTTAAATTTCTTCGCTCTACCTTTTAAAAGCGCAGCACACATCATTGGGGTTGTGGTGAGAGAGATCACCATTGATATCAAAATTGCAACCGACAAAACCACTGCGAACTCTCTGAATAAACGTCCAAGTACACCGCCCATTAAAAGAATGGGGATAAATGCAGCGACAAGAGATAGACTGATAGAGATCACCGTAAAACCGATTTCTTTAGTGCCCTCTATTGCCGCTTGCATCGCCGAGCGACCATGCTCCATGTGGCGCGTCACATTCTCAAGCACTACGATTGCATCATCCACAACAAATCCGGTTGCGATGGTAAGCGCCATCAATGTCAAGTTATTAAGACTAAATCCAAGCAAGTACATGACTCCAACTGTCCCCAATAAGGACAAAGGAACAGCAACGCTTGGTATCGCTGTGGCACGGGATTTTTTTAGAAAAAGGCCTACAACCAAAACCACAAGCGCAATTGAAATACACAATGACTTTTGAATCTCATACAACGAAGCTCTCAAGGTCGGTGTTCTATCAGAGACCACGTCCAAATCCACCGTACCAGGCATAGATGCCTTTAGCACAGGAATCAAGGCTCTTACCCTGTCTACAGTTTCAATTACATTGCTACCGGGCTCCTTGTTAATAATTAACAAGATTGCAGGCTTTGAATTTGAAACTCCGTAGTTGCGAAGATCTTGAACGGAATCTTTAACGCTTGCCACATCAGACAACCGAACGGCTCGACCATCGCTTGCGTAATGGACTATGATGGGTGCAAACTCAGCTGCAGAGCCCACTTGGTCATTGGCCTCTATTTGCCAACTTCTTCCCCTGGCGTCCAACGCCCCCTTGGGCTTATTTCCATTGGCAGCGTTCACCGAGCTTTTGATGTCCTCTATGCCTATACCCATCGCACTTAGACGATCGGGATTGATATCAATTCGCACTGCAGGTAGCGCTCCTCCTCCAATTTGGACCTGTCCTACCCCTTGTACTTGGGAGAGTCTTTGAGCAAGTACTGTGGAGGCAAGATCATACATTTGTCCAGGTGACTGAACGCTGGAGGTGAGAGCCAAAAGCAAGATTGGAGCCTCTGCAGGATTTACCTTCCTGTAGGACGGAAGGCTCGGCAGACCAGTTGGCAATAGACTTGCAGTTGCATTGATTGCAGCTTGGACATCACGCGCTGCGCCGTCTAGACTTCTGTTCAAATCAAACTGTAGGGTAACCCGCGAGTTTCCCAAAGTAGAGGAAGAGGTGATCTCGTTAACTCCGGCAATCGCCCCTAAACTTCTTTCAAGCGGAGTTGCAACCGTAGCGGCCATGGTCTCTGGACTTGCTCCTGGTAGGGAGGCCTGAACCGAGATGGTTGGAAAGTCCACTTGAGGCAGGGAGGCAACTGGCAAATTAAAATATGCCAAAACACCGGCTAATGCAACACCTACCGACAGCAAAGTGGTTGCAATAGGACGCACTACAAATATGCCTGTCCAGTTGTAATTGAGGTGAGATTCAAGAAACCCGTTCATTAACTGCGGTCCTTTTTTGTGTCCACTTCACAAATGTCAAATAAATAACTGGGGTTGTAAAAAGGGTCAGCAATTGGCTAAGTATCAATCCTCCCACCATCGTAATCCCCAAAGGATGTCTAAGCTCACTTCCCATACCTGTCCCCAACATGAGTGGCAAAGCACCCAACATGGCACAAAGAGTCGTCATGAGGATGGGTCTAAAACGAAGCAAGCAGGCACTATAAATAGCATCTTTCGCGCTCATCCCCTGCTCTCGCTGTGCATCAAGAGCAAAATCAATCATCATGATTGCGTTTTTCTTAACTATGCCAATTAAGAGCACAATCCCAATCACTGCGATGACATTTAAATCGTGTCCACTTATCATCAGTGCAATTAAAGCTCCCAAAGCAGCAGAGGGCAGTGTGGAGAGAATCGTGACAGGATGAATATAACTCTCATATAAAACTCCCAACACAATATACATGGTGACAATTGCTGCCAAGAGTAGGTAGATAGTTTTTAAAAGTGAGTTCTGAAATGCAAGTGCAGCCCCTTGGAACTGAGTTTCAATGCTTTGAGGCATCCCGTTTTTACTTAGCTCTTCAGTTTCTTCCCTGATCGCTTGGACCGCCTCGCCCAGTGCGTACCCTCTGTTTGGAGCAAAAGACAAAGTAACTGCTGGAAATTGACCCACATGCATCACACTTAAAGCGCTTTGACGTTCGATCACCTTTGCAATGCTGGAGAGGGGAATTTGCTGAGCGTTAAGGCCGGGGACAAATAATTTTTCTATCAAAGAGGGACCAACAGACTCATTGTTTGACTGATTTATACCTTGATTTGTACCCACCTCAAGTATCACTCTATATTGATTGCTCTGTGTAAAGATAGTAGAGACCAATCGCTGTCCAAACGCATCGTATAAGACATTATCTATTGAGACCATTGAAACGCCCAAACGGCTTGCGGCGTCTCTATCAATTTGCAAGTAAGCTTGAAGTCCGAGGTCTTGCAGATCAGTTGCAATTTGAGACACTTCGGGTCTGTTTTTTAAACGCTCCATGAGTTGTTTTGACCAAACACTCAAATCTTTTTCGCTTGGACCATTCATTAAAAATCGATACTGCGTTCTGGCCACCCGGTCCTCAATCGTGAGATCTTGAACGGGTTGTAAATAAAGAGCCATACCGCTGACTCTTTGACTGAGCTTATCCAACCGCTTTAAAATCTCCTCTAACGAGTCGTCTCGCTCCTCTTTAGGGACTAAATTGATTGTGTAGCGTCCGGAGTTTAGACTTGTGTTGCCTCCGTCCACGCCAATAAAAGATGTCAAACTCTTGACTGCTGGGTCAGTCAATATCTCCCTCGCTAGGGCCTGCTGTTTGGATGCCATCGCGGCAAAAGAGGTTGACTGAGTGGCCTCGGTGATTCCTTGAATAACACCGGTATCTTGAAGTGGAAAAAATCCTTTGGGAATCCAGGCATAAAAGCCAATAGTTAACACCACAGTTGACAAAAATATCCACAAAGTCTTCTCGGGACGCTCAAGTACCCATGTCAACGCTTTTGCATATCGATCAATCAAATCTTGAATAGCCGATCCCACTTTATGCGACCAGTGCCCCTCCAAGGGTTCAACATGTTTAGAGAGCAATTTTGCACACATCATCGGAGTCAAAGTCAGTGAGATGAAAGCAGAAATCAAAATGGACACAGCCAAAGTGATTGCGAACTCATGAAACAAACGTCCCACGATATCTCCCATAAAGAGCAATGGAATGAGCACAGCAATTAATGAAAAGGTAAGGGAGATGATGGTAAAACCAATTTGTTTTGAACCCTTCAATGCCGCCTCTAATGGCGTACAGTCATGATCCTCGATGTAGCGTGCAATGTTCTCAATCATCACAATTGCATCATCCACAACGAAACCTGTTGCAATGGTCAATGACATCAACGTTAAATTGTTGATTGAAAATCCCCATAAATACATCACCCCAAAGGTACCCACTAGCGAGAGCGGCACTACAACGCCGGGAATGATCGTCGCAGCTGACGTACGCAGAAATACAAAAATCACAAGCACAACAAGAGCAATAGCCAACAACAGTTCAAACTGAACGTCTCTAACTGAGGCGCTGATCGTCAGCGTGCGATCCGTCATCACCTCAAAGTCTAACGAATCTGGTAAGGATGCACGCAGTTGCGGGAGAAGGTTTTTTACTCTCTCCGAGGTCTCGATTACATTTGCACCAGGCTGCCTTTGAACATTCAAAACAATAGCAGGTACATCGTTTGCCCAGGCGGCGAGACGGATATTTTCTGCAGAGTCAACAAGCGTTGCAACGTCTCGCAATCTAAGTGGGTTCCCGTTCTTATAAGCCAACACAATCGACTCATACTCTACCGCTGTTTTTAGTTGATCATTGGCGTCCAAGGATGATGCTCTTTGGGGCCCATCAATACTTCCCTTTGCAAGATTAACGTTTGCATTTGTAATTGCAGTGCGCACATCTTCCATTGAAAATCCCGCTGCTGCAAGAGCTGTTGGATTGACTTGAACACGAACTGCAGGTCTGCGTCCCCCTGCAATGCTGACCAAACCAACGCCTGATATTTGAGATATTTTTTGTGCTACTCGGTTCTCAACCATATCGTGCACACGGGTAATAGGTAGGGAGGGAGAGCTTACTGCAAAAGTTAAAATGGGTGCATCCGAGGGGTTAACTTTGCTGTAAACAGGAGGTGTGGGTAAATCGGTTGGCAGTAAATTTGCACTTGCATTGATTGCAGCTTGCACTTGTTGTTCAGCCACATCCAAACCCATGCTCAGTGAGAAACGGAGCACAATAATGGAGGCCCCTCCCGAACTAGTTGAGCTCATCTGATCAAGTCCAGGCATTTGACCAAGCTGGCGCTCAAGAGGGGCAGTAATCGAGGACGTTATAACCTGCGGACTCGCGCCAGGATATAACGTTGTCACTTGAATGGTTGGGTAATCCACCTGGGGAAGCGATGCTACTGGGAGGAGCTGAAAGGCCAACAGACCAGCTAGAAATATGGCCACCATCAACAACGAAGTGGCAACAGGTCGAAGAATAAAAAGACGAGATAGGTTCATGTAAGCAAACTTGTTTGATGCAAACTACTCGCCTTGCTCTTGCCTGCGACGTTCACGCATTTTTTGAAAAAATGCTTTACGCTCCTCCGGACTCATGGCTTTTACTTTTTCAACCACTTCGGGGGGTAGTCGCTCCATCCAGCGACGGCGTCCACCGTCCTCGCCGCCGTTATTATTGGCCTCATTTGCTGGTGCACCAACTGCATTAGCATTAGGTGGATTGGTGTTAGCCGTTCCCACAGCCGAGGCGTTAGAGGCGTTAGAGCCAGAGGTACTGGGTGAGGGCAAAGTTGAGGGTGATGCCGGTGAGTCACTCTTTCCCTGACTCTTTGCTTTTTGATCGCCAGAATTTGGATTAGTGGGTGCTGCAGTACCCATAAAGGTTTGTCCTTTAGCGTCCGTTGTCTTAACAACTTCTACCTTGCTTTGATCCCTCAGGCGATCAGCACCGTCCAAGACCACTCGCTCACCCGGGATTAAGTTACCCTCAACAGCTTGGGCGTCCCCGTCTAACGCCAACAACTTAACTGGGCGAGGGCTCACCTTGCTTTCCTCATTGATCACGTAAACAAACGTCCCCACTGCACCTCTTTGAATAGCTGCGCTTGGGACTGTTATTGCATTTTTTAAAACATCTAACTGCAATTTGATATTGGCAAATTGATTAGGAAACAAAGCCTCATCTTTGTTCTCCAATAGTGCCTTCAGCTTGAGGGTCCCAGTGCTTGCATCAATTGCATTATCCGTAAGGGATACTCTACCTTTACCCAGGATTTTTGACATCTCCGCGTCCCAAACCTCGACCGGCAAGGGCTCGTTTTGATGAAGTTTCTTTTGAATGGTTGGTACATACTTCTCAGGCACGGCAAACACGGCAGCAATCGGTTGAAACTGAGTAATACTCACAATACCGTTGACGTCCCCAGACCTCACCAAGCTGCCCAATTCAACCTGCTTAAGCCCAAGTCTTCCAGAAATTGGGGCTTCGACGTGGGCATAAGAGAGTTGCAAGCGGGCATTATCAAGCGTCCCTTGATCTGCAAGAACAGTGCCTTTAAGTTGCCTGACAAGCGCGTCTTGTGTATCAACTTGTTGAACCGCAATAGCGTCCTTAGATAAAAGCTCTTTGTAACGCTGTAAATCAATCACAGCATTTTTATATTGCGCGTTGTCCCGGTCGAATTGCCCTTGCGCCTGAGTTACTTGAGCGTCCAAGTTTTGAGTGTCAAGATCTACGAGCAGCTGTCCAGCTTTGACAATTTGACCCTCTTTGAAATGAATGGCTTTTAACTCTGCGTCCACTTTAGCCCTGACCGTTGCTGTGTTCAAAGCAGACATGTTTCCAAGCGCGTTCACTATAACGCGGATATCCATTTGCTTTACAACTCCAGCACTAACGGGCTGAACTCTGCCGCCTGCGCCTCCTGGGCCCCCTCGCATTCCCCAGCCACCCCCGCCCATAGCTACACCAGGTGTGGCCTTGGCAGAAGTGTCCAACCCAAACACCTCAGCTCGATAAATCCACAACCCTACTGCAACTCCTATTGCAACAAAGATCGCAAACACTAAGATACCCTTTTTAAACGCACCAGGCGTTGGTTTTTTAAATACAAACATCATAAATTAGAGATAAGCCATTTCAAAGATCATATAGACGCTATGCAAATACTGTGTAAAGAAACGTTATTTTTTATACTCAGGAGCTTTTAAAAGCTAAATAATTTTAGAAATCAACTCCAGCAAAACACTCAACAAAAATGCAGAAGTAAGCGGAAGTCGCCATACTCGTTTGAACAATATAAAAGTTAAATCGCCTGGCAATCTGCCAAATTTAATTCGTCTTAACCATGGGTCAAAGTATTGAATCAAAACCATCACAATCAAGATCAAAACAAGCCATCTAAGCATTTTCAAAACCCACCGTGTTTGTTTGATGACATATTGTTATGTTGTTGTATAAGAATAACTAATTTACCTTTTTTAACACTTACAAAGTGTGGGTTCTATCCCCCCTCAAGCATCCAATGGGATCCCATACACTTCCTAAGCCTATGACCAACACTTTAAAGAGCTCACCCATCTCGTGCTCATGGATCAACTTCAAAGCTCTTGCGCGCTCGCTCAAATCAGCGTCCTCTAGGAAGTCTAAAAAACCATTATTCAAAAGAAAATGTGCTTGACTGGTATATCCAAGCACATTTGCACCACACTCCTGCGCTGCCAGTGCGATCCCAGTAAAGTTTACATGGGTCGTAATATCTTTATGGCCCACAAAGACCAGCGGATTATCATCGGCAACATGTCTTAAATGACACATCAGTGTACCCATATGCCTTTGAGGGTGGTAATACTCTCGCTCGGGAAATCCGTAATCTAGAAAAAACATTGCCCCGACCTTCAACCGATTAACCAGTGTTTGTACAAACGCTTCGGCCCTAGGGTGAACCTCGGTTAAATAATCTCCTGTCAGTCCCTCCTGACTCGGTGGTCTCAGATCAGTGATGCGCCCGGCCCAACCCAGCACGGCACTTTTATTTCCCCCGCCTTGGGCACCTCCAAGACCTTCACTCAAGCAAACGCCCTGCTCATACCAGATACCATCTATTCGCTTGATGATATTCACAGGTATAGCGTCCAAGACTTCATTGCCAATAACTACGCCTTTCATAACCTCTGGTAACTCACTGACCCAGTTCACTTTGTCCGCATAAGCGCTGAGTAAAGCGGATTGCCTTGCACGTAACCCGCCAGACACTTCAACTAAGTTGTATTTGCTAATGCGATCCCCCAAAGTCTCTAAGAGTTGTGAGGCCAAAACCCCAGTTCCTGGACCAAACTCCCATATCTCTTGGGTCTGAGTTTTATCCAAAGCCTCACGCACAGAAACTGCTAATGCCTTTGCAAATGCCTTTGTTAGAACAGGTGCGGTGACAAAGTCACTTCCACTGAGTGGAGAATACCCAATTTGATGATTTTCAGAGCTGTAATAGCCTGATTTAGGATCATAAAGTGCTATATCCATAAACTTAGCAAAATCAATCCACCCTCCAGCTTCATCAATTACACGACGAATAAAGGCTTCTAGCTCTGTTTTAGGAACAAGTTTTAAGTCAGATTGCACCGTTGGATTAGAAAATTTGTGAGAATGCAAGTTATTAGTTTCCAGGTAATATTTTTCTGTATTTTAAGAGCTGGGTCGTGACAATTACTAAAAGTCTGATCCACAATGTTAACCGGAGCAATTTTAGATGTCGTAACTTTCAAGCTCTTCAAAAAATAATTAGCTAAAGCTCTTACGATCTTAAAATACATGATGATACAAACATGAGTGAGTTAAATTGAACAATCCGCAAGTCCTAGATCGCCCAGAGAATAAAAAAATGAATAATATCTGGATCACTGAGCCAGAAACTCAAGCTGAGCTATCTTCATCAACAGATATTGGCCACACACCAAACACACGAGCAAACAAAGAGCGCGAGTCTCATAAACTTGAGAAACGTCTTTGCAGATTGATGGGTCAAGCAATAGTTGAATACAACATGATTGGCGAGGGCGATAAAGTCATGGTCTGTGTTTCGGGGGGGAAAGACAGCTATGCACTGCTTGACATTTTGCTCAAACTGCGTGCACGCGCGCCCATACACTTTGATATCGTTGCGGTTAATTTAGATCAAAAGCAGCCGGGCTTTCCCGCCGAAGTGCTTCCCCGTTACTTAGAGTCAGTTGGCGTTGATTTTCATATCGAAAACCAAGATACCTACTCGATTGTTAAGGACAAAGTTCCAGAGGGCAAAACGATGTGTAGCCTTTGCAGTCGTCTGCGCAGAGGGATTTTGTACCGAGTCGCAGACGAGCTTGGAGCTACAAAAATCGCCCTTGGTCACCACAGAGATGATATTTTGCAAACATTTTTTCTAAACATGTTTTTTGGAGCAAAACTAAAGACCATGCCCCCCAAGCTGGTCAGCGACGATGGTCGACATGTCGTCATCAGGCCTCTTGCTTATGTGCCCGAGCATGATTTAATCGATTGGTCTTTGCACAAAGAGTTTCCAATCATCCCTTGTACTTTATGCGGTAGTCAAGAAAATCTTCAACGAAAAGTCGTTGGCAACATGCTTAGGGAATGGGAGAAGAAATACCCCGGACGAGTACAAAACATCTTTCGCTCCTTGCAAAACATTGCGCCCTCTCACCTGATGGATTCTGGCCTATATGATTTTAAAAACGTAAAAGCAACTGGCACACCCAACACCCTTGGCGATACACTATTTGACGAGCCAGAATTTAAGGTATCAAGTAGTCTAGATGCGTTTGAAATCAAAGTTGAAGGCGAATCCTAGATTTACCAAACGAAAAAGGTCTCTCTAGCGTATACACCAGAGAGACCACTAAGTAGATTGCACTACGTTACTTAAAAGAGCAGCGTGATTTGCAAATATTTATTTTTGCTTTTTATATGCAACTACTTTTTGAGTTTGATGGCCAAGCCCCTCAACACCTAAAGTCATCACATCGCCTGCTTTCAAAAATAATGGGGCTGGCTTGCCGTTAACTTTTACGCCCATTCCAACACCTGGAGGTGTACCCGTTGTGATGATATCGCCGGGGTAAAGCGTCATGAACTGACTGGTGTAGCTGATTAATTTAGCAACATTAAAGATCATCGTCTTTGTGTTACCTGTTTGCATACGAGTGCCGTTCAAGTCCATCCACATATTCAGTTTTTGCGGGTTTGGCACCTCATCTCTCGTTACAAGCCATGGCCCAATAGGGCCAAAAGTGTCACAACCCTTTCCCTTATCCCATGTGCCGCCGCGCTCAATTTGATACTCACGCTCGCTCACATCATTAATTGTGCAATAGCCTGCTACATGGTCCAAAGCGCTCTTGAGGGAGACATGTGAAGCTTTTGTCCCGATAACCACACCGAGTTCAACTTCCCAATCGCTTTTAACAGATCCCTTAGGCAACATGACTTCATCATCAGGTCCTTGGATACAGCTGGTTGGTTTCATGAAAATAATCGGCTCTTTTGGCAAAGGCATACCCGCCTCAGCGGCGTGATCTGCATAGTTCAAACCAATCGCAATAAATTTACCAGATCCGGTGAAAGGACATCCAAGACGCTGGCTGCCGCGCACGAGGGGCAACTTTGCGGGGTTTAGTTTTGAGAGCTTGCTCAGAACTTTATCGCTCAACTGCTCAGGCGTAATATCAGAGATGATATGACTTAAATCTCTGATCTTTCCATTCTCATCAATCAGCCCTGGTTTTTCTTTGCCAACCTTGCCGTATCGTACTAGTTTCATTTTGACTCCGTTTAAAAAAAAATATACTTGCCCGCTTAATTATGCTTGACTTCAATCAGTAAGTTGCGCGACCTCCAGATAAATCAAACACTGCACCCGTTGAGAATGAACAGTCCTCAGTGCAAAGCCAGCACACCAAAGCAGCAACTTCTGCGGGCATACCAAAACGCCCCATTGGTATCTTACTCAACATGAATTGTATGTGCTCTGCAGACATTTGATCAAAAATCGCTGTCTTAACTGCAGCAGGGGTTACACAATTGACACGAACACCCGTATCCGCAAGCTCTTTACCAAGAGATTTGGTAAGCCCAATCACTGCCGCTTTACTTGCACTGTATGCACTGGCATTTGGATTTCCGTCCTTACCGGCAACTGAAGCAATATTAACGATTCGACCAAATGCACGGTCTTTCATGTGTTTGGATAACTCTTTGCAGCAATAAAAAAGACCATTGACATTCACATCCATCACCGCACGCCATGCGTCATCTGGATAATCCCAAACCTTGGTGTTGGGTCCAGTGATGCCAGCACTATTTACCAATATATCTACGCCCGCCTTATCAAGGGCGAGTGTCTGTTCGGTTGCTTGCACCACACTCTCATAGGAGGCAACATTGACATGAACAGTATTCACCTTTGAATTAGGATATTGCTCTGTCAAAGTTTTACGTGCCCGCTCTAAGCCAGGTACATCCAAATCCCAAAGCGTAACGCCCCCCCCCGATAACAATATACGTTCAGCTATTGCATAACCCAACCCAGTTGCACCGCCAGTAACTACTCCGTGACGACCATTCAGATCTAATTGATTCATTTTTATTTACCTTTTAAATTGTCATGCCGCCGTCAACCATGAATGCATTTCCAGTTGCAAACTGTGACTCATTAGACGCTAAATAAACAACAATGGGCGCAATCTCTTGCGCATTCGCCAAACGACCCATAGGTTGTCGAGCAATAAAATCTTTTCTAGCCTGTACTGGATCTTCAAACTTCGAAATCCTGTCCCCTAAAGAAGGCGTGTCCACTGTTCCGGGGCATATTGCATTGACTCTAATACCGTTTTTAACGTAATCAGCTGCCACACTCTTAGTCAATCCAATGACTGCGGCCTTGCTTGCGCCGTAAACAAAACGGTTCGGTAGTCCCTTCACACTGGAACATACGCTAGACATATTGATAATGCTACCCATTTTATTGGCGATCATCTTTGGCAAAACAGCCTGGATCATCCAAAACTGCGCACGCACATTCAAATTAAAAGCAAATGACCAGTCCTCATCCGTAGCCTCAAGAATTGTGCCACTATGCACAAATCCAGCACAATTAAAAAGCACATCTACTCTATCAAGTCCACCCACAAAAGCGCTTATCGCCGCTTTATCAAGCACATCTAGTTTTGCAGTGTGCACATTCTCTACACCTGCGTAGGAGTTGAGCAATTCAGCGTTTACATCGGTGGCCCAAACCTTAGCGCCCTCTTTTGCCATAGCTAAAACACTGGCCCGCCCAATGCCTTGTCCTGCTGCGGTTACCACTGCAATTTTTCCAGTCAATCTCATTTTGCGCTCTCCAAGTTGGTGATGTGATGAATTAAATTATGGGGGAAATTAAACAGCGTTAAGAAAATTAGCAACCTTCGCTCAAGAAAAGCTCAAATAAGTTGCGCTCAGTTTGGAGAAGTAAAAAATATGAATCTATGGATCCTATGTTGATCAAACTCTTAAGTAGTTGAGTGGGGTTTTAAAAGTTAACACAGGTCCAGAAATTAGCAAATACCAAACAGCTTATGAATTGAGATTGTCTTTGTAAATCTCAACAAACCAAGCCCTCCATTATGCTTTTGCAGTATCTATAGGGGGCGTAAGTAATAACCCTTCCTCGACCAATATTTGGCATATCTTTTAGTCGGAGTGAGCTAATATCGACGCTAAATTTATCTTTATTCATACTAAACTTTTTGTTAATTTTCAATGCAAAACTTTATACGACTCCACGCCAACGACAATGTTGTAATCGCCAGAACACAACTCATTGGTGGTTCTAATGTTGAACAATGCAAAATCAAAGGCCTCATTCCAGCAGGCCATAAAGTTGCAACTCAAGACATTAAAATTGGTGCACCAGTTAGGCGCTATAACCAAATCATTGGCTTTGCAAGCCAAGCCATCAGTATGGGTGAACATGTTCACACCCAAAACCTGAGCTTGGGCGCTGAAAAAGGGGCCTTTGAGCGGGATTATGCTTTTTGTTCGGATCTAAAGTCCAGTCCTACAAAAAAAGAATCCACCTTCATGGGCTACGTGCGAACTGACGGCTCGGTTGCAACGAGAAACTATATCGGTATTTTGTCTACCGTAAACTGCTCAGCTACAGTTGTTCGCGCAATCGCAGACCATTTCTCAAAAAGAACAAACCCTGCCGCGCTTAGCGCATACCCAAACATAGACGGCGTCATTGCACTAAGCCACGGCCTAGGTTGCGGAATGGATAACCAAGGTCTGGGTATGCAAGTGCTTGAGAGGACGCTCGCCGGCTACGCTCGTCACCCCAACTTTGCGGCATGTCTAATGATCGGCCTGGGTTGTGAGGCCAACCAAATTTCCACTTGGTTAGAGAACTCACACCTCAGTGCGAGTAAATCTCTTTATACCTACAACATCCAAGATACAGGGGGTACTGCAAAATCTATAGCGCTTGGAATTGCTCAGGTCAACGCCATGCTTGAGGAGGCAAACAACGTAAAAAGAGTCCCCTGCGACATCTCACACTTAACTGTTGGGCTTCAGTGCGGGGGCTCTGACGGTTACTCTGGTATCAGTGCAAATCCTGCACTAGGTGCAGCTGTTGATTTACTAGTTGCACATGGGGGCACCGCCATTCTCAGCGAAACTCCAGAGATCTACGGTGCAGAACACCTGCTCACCCGAAGAGCTATTTCAAAAGAGGTAGGTGAGAAATTAATTGAACGTATACGTTGGTGGGAACACTACACAGAAATAAACCAAGGAGAGATGAATAACAACCCCTCCCCTGGTAACAAGGCTGGTGGGCTTACGACTATTTTGGAAAAGTCTTTAGGGGCTATTGCCAAAGGTGGTACCACCAATTTAAATGCGGTCTACGAATACGCACAGCCAGTTAAAGCACATGGTTTTGTTTATATGGATACGCCTGGATACGATCCAGTGAGTGCAACGGGGCAAGTCGCTGGCGGAGCAAATTTAATATGTTTCACCACAGGTCGCGGCTCCGCCTATGGCTGCGCCCCCTCGCCCTCTCTCAAATTATCAACCAACACCGCTCTTTGGAATCGACAGAAAGATGATATCGATATCAACTGCGGTGGAATCGTAGACGGTACTGACAACATAGCGCAAATGGGACAACTTATTTTTGAACACATGATAAAAAGTGCAAGTGGCGAAGCTACCAAAAGCGAACTTCACGGGTACGGGCAAAGTGAGTTTGTACCTTGGCAACTTGGCGCGGTTATGTAAATTAAAGGAGTATTTGAATGTCAATATTAATTTCGGCAACTGAACTAGAAGAGAAAGTTGCTTCTCTCTTTAGCGCTGTTGGTAGCTCAAAAGAAGAGGCCACCCAGGTGGCAGCTAATTTGGTTTTAGCCAACTTGAGTGGTCACGACTCCCATGGTGTGGGTATGGCTCCCCGTTATGTGGACGCAGTCCTTGAGAAGAACTTACTTCCCAATGCACGCGTTCAAACCCGCGTTGACACCGGTTCCATGCTTGGCCTCGATGGCCAGCAAGGATACGGCCAAAACGTTGGTGTACAAGCCATGAATCTGGCTTTTGATAAAGTAAGGGAACACGGCTCATGCATTATGTCGCTCTCCAACGCACACCACCTGGGCCGAATTGGCTACTTTGCTGAAATGGCGGTTGCCAATCACTGGGTATCAATTCACTTCGTGAGCGTTAACTCTCGCCCAATCGTAGCACCCTACGGCGGCGCAGATGGACGCTTTGGAACCAATCCCTGTTGCATAGGTATTCCTCTTGGTATTGGCTCAAATACAAGAGAGCCTTTTGTTCTCGATTTTGCAACCAGCAAAGTGGCTCAGGGGAAAATGCGTGTTGCACACAACGAAGGTCGAACCGTTGAGAGCGGTACCTTAATTGATGAGCACGGCAATCCAACCAATAACCCGGGCGTTGTAGTTGTCCCTCAATCTAATGGCTTAATGGGGGCGCTACTCCCCTTTGGTCAGCACAAAGGATTCGGTATCGCTGTCGCGTGCGAACTCTTGGGCGGCGCCCTATCTGGTGGCGGAACCTGGCACAGACAAGGAGACGCAAGAAGAGCCGTAATCAACAGCATGCTCACCATCGTGATTGATCCGGTAAGACTTGGAACCCAAAATACGTTTGCTGAGGAGTCGCTTGCATTCATAGATTGGCTCAAGAGTAGTCCAAGTGCGCCCCCATCTGAACACTCCAAAGCCAGCGACCCAGCAGGCGTTTCGATTGCCGGCGAACCGGAGCGAAAGACTCGCGCTGATAGACTTAAAAACGGCGTACCCATCGACCAAGCGACATGGGAAGAGTTAATTAAAGCCGGTCATTTGGTGGGAGTGAAAATATAGAAAAAGTCTTACCCAAATAGACTCAAAGAGGTCTCTAAGTGCTCACTTGGAGGCCTTTTAAACCCAGATCTGGTAAAACGCAGTAGCCTACCCAAAATATAAGATACCAGTGCGCTGGCCTGCATTTGAGCATCTACCGTGGGCGTGGCAGATTTATTGGACTGCGCAGCCTCCTTGTAAACGATTCGCAGATTAGACTCTATCCGGTCAAATAATTGATTCATTCGCGTCTGAAGTCGATCGTTCTCAAACACCAATGCGTCGCCCACCATGACGCGTGTCATCCCTGGATTTTTTTCTGCAAACTGTAACACCACGGTTGCTATCTGGTGAGCTTTCAACTGTACTGGCATCTCTTTTTCAAGAATTTGATTGATTAAACTAAAGAGGCTGTGCTCAACAAACTCAATCAAAGCTTCAAACATTTGTGCCTTGCTTGCAAAATGTCTGTAAAGTGCAGCCTCACTCACCTCTAATTTTGCGGCGAGTGCTGCAGTCGTAATCCGGTCAAACCCGGGCTGCTCAAGCATAAGAGCAAGAGTTTGTAATATTTGCAGTCTTCTCTCACCGGGCTTAGGGCGCTTACGGCTAATAGCTGCTTGATCGCTCTCTGGCAAATCTAAAGCATTTGAATCAGGCTCATCAACCATTCACAACCCCTTCATAGTTTAGTGGGAGCGTATCATTGTCCCAAAAGCTTGCTCCGTCAGCACCTCCAACAACAACACGTGAGGTACGCGACCATCAATGATATGAACGGAGTTTACGCCACTCTTTGCTGCATCCAACGCACCACTTATTTTGGGGAGCATACCACCGCTGATCGTGCCGTCTGCAAAAAGTTCGTCAATCTCCCTGGCAGACAAATCTGTTATCAATTTGCCGCTCTTATCCAAAACTCCCTCGGTGTTAGTCAAGAGCACCAATTTCTCAGCCTGAAGCACCGTAGCTAGCTTAGCCGCTACAACGTCAGCATTGATGTTGTATGACTCATTGTTAACACCAAAACCAATCGGACTGATCACGGGAATAAACGCATCATCTTGTAGAGCCTTTACAACCGAGGGATCGATGCCAACGATTTCACCCACCAAACCCACATCAAGTTCAATTGATGGGTCTTTGTTATCTAGCATTTTAAGTTTACGTGCGTGAATGAGTCCTCCGTCGCGCCCGGTTAGTCCAACCGCCTTACCACCAGCTTGGTTGATCAGGCCAACAATGTCTTGCTGAACCTCTCCTGCCAAAACCCACTCAACCACCTCCATTGTTTCCTCATCCGTCACCCGCATACCCTGAACGAATTCTCCCTTCTTACCCAGTCTTTTGAGCACGGTTTCTATTTGAGGTCCACCTCCGTGCACAACAACCGGATTCATACCAACCAACTTCAGTAGGACCACATCGGCCGCAAAGTCTGCCTGTAACTTGGGGTCTGTCATCGCATTTCCACCGTATTTGATCACCAAGGTTTTACCGTGAAATTTCCTAATGTAAGGTAACGCTTGTGCCAAGATAAGAGCTTTATCGTGTGCTTCTTTGTGTAATGAGTCGCTCATATATAAATCAACAGTTTCAATTTGAAGGAGGGCTAGACGGATTGAAAGAATGAAAACAAGCCAGCAGTCAAGCCTAGAGTAAATATAGACCTGAAGACTACTTCATCCTCATTTATACAGATTCCAGTTTTTAGGTAGTGTACGAAAGAATCAGCAAATTTAGTGCTCATTAACCCCCCTTATTTTAAAAATACGGGATAAAAAACCATCTCACCCAAAAATATAGGCCCGATGTCTTGAAAATAATCAAAACATGGGGCCTATGTCAAAAATGACTTTTTACTTAGTTATTGGACAAGTTTTTTCCAAGTCAAATCATGACCTCTTAACGATTTACGAAAAAACATCACGCCAATTTATCAAGCATGCACAAGCGGATCTGCAGGCAATGCACCAGCGGCGGCGGCAGCTGCCGCTGCAGCAGCCTCCTCAGAAATACCAAGCACCGTATTTCTAACCATCTCACGCAACATCTTCTTCTCAGGAAAGCTGAGTGGACGCTCAAGAACTTTTCTAACTCTGAGTAATAAATGGCGATCCACTTCTTGAGGAATACCTTGATTGTTTAAAAGCTCATCACGTAGATCATCTTGAATATCTTGTGGCTCGTCTGACCACCATCCCGATACGACCTCGAGTAGCTTCACACGCATCGCCTCAGGATCTAAAGGCTGCGCAGGTGCTGGCGGAGTTGCAGGAGCAGCCTTAACAGTGTGGGTTAAGTCACGCATGCCCGCAGCTTGCAAAAAGATTCGGCGATCTGCGTGCGCTAGAAGTCTACACCAATCAGGATCTGCAAGTGCCAATTGATCCATATGCCTTGCGGACTCATCAGCCAACAAATGCACGCCAATACCCCTGAGCTGTGCGTCGTCAACTAGCCCCAGAATTCTCTCATCATCACTTGCAATTAAAAGATGATCACAAGCGCGGTTTTCAGCAAGTCGTTTTAAGTCAGAACTGAGGAGCTGCAGTAATGCATCGCTTCCCTCAACTTGATCGGGAGGTACAACACGGACAATTTGATCGTTAAGATATTGCTCTTCCTCTGCATCGGTATACCAATAAACGCGTTGAATATCAACAGACAGCCCAGATGTCTTCAAAGCCTGGGAAAGTGCAGGAATCAAAGCTTGGCGATTGACAGAACCACCATCTTCATCAGACTCTTGTTTGAGTAACCAAGCCATGTAATGACTATCAATCATAGCTATGCATTTGCCAGTACGTTGCACAGAATGGTCCTTGCGGGGATGCCCCGGACGATTTTCACTCTTCATGAGGTTTAGCCTTAATAAAACTTAATAAAAAATTGACAGTGATATTGCTGTCGAAAAAAATAGCAATCCCGTCGTGGATGGCGGGTAATTGCCAACAAATACCCTAAAAGGTAAATGATCTCTTTAATAAGATCTTGCGTATTTTTCCACAAAATTCAATGAATTAACAAATTTTTAATTCATTAATTCAGTTTTTTTGTTTTTTTAAATCTGAGTGGACTAATTTTCACCCAAAACTTGTTCGTCGGTCTTGCCAAAACGCCTTACTCGCTTACCAAACCATTCAATAACACCGCGCAACTCTGCAGAACCAAACTCAGGCCAGTAAGTATCCGTAAAATAAAGCTCTGTATAAGCCATCTGCCATAGCAAAAAATTACTCAGCCTTGACTCACCACCGGTACGTATCAAAAGATCAGGGTCCGGTAGTCCACAAGTGCTAAGGTATTCGCTAATTGCACTCGGCTCTAGCGATGAAATTGGCAATGTTGGATTTGCAAGAGCCCATAAACGAGTTGCATTCAATATATCCCATTGACCTCCATAGTTTGCTGCAATTGTTAGATTGAGTTTAGAGTTATGACTGGTTTCTTGCTCTGCGCGTGCAATTCGCTCTTGAAGTGAAGGCGCAAAGACCGAACGATCCCCAATAATTCGAAACCTAATGCCAGCGTCTTTCATCTCACTGACTTCCTTATCCAGATATTGAATAAAGAGATCCATCAACGTAGAAACCTCATCCTCGGGTCTTCTCCAGTTTTCTGTACTGAACGCAAATAAGGTTAGATACTCTACTCCGTGGTCAGAGCACGCCTGTACGATTGATCTAACATTTGCAGCCCCTTTAACGTGCCCAACCGCACGTGGTAATAAACGTTTTTTTGCCCACCGACCATTTCCATCCATGATCATTGCAATATGCTTGGGGATCAATTCCATAAATTTTTTATTTTATTTTTAGTTAGTAGTTGAGTGGCCTAAGCTCTTGCATTGAGACTTGAACTTTATGCGACTGATTGATAAGTTCAATCAAAATCATAGCTCTTAACTCACCGTCTTGTTGATCAAAAATACCTTTCACGCCCTTCAAAGGACCCTGCATAATCTCGACCTCATCGCCTTGTTTCAAGATATGCTTGGAGTCTTGAAGTGGAGTACGCTGTAGAATCTCAACAAATTCATTAGAAATGCTAGCTGCTTGATTTCCAAAAGTTACCAACTTACTTACCCCAAGTGTCGACCTAATGGGGCCCCAGTTGGTCGTAACTTGGTCAAGTTGGATAAACAAATAACGACTGAACATTGGCTCGATCACCTTGGTGATTCGACCTCCTCTTATCTTTTCAACCTCTAGCCAAGGCATCCAAGCCTTGTAGCCTTGCCTGGTTAGATTCTCAAGGGCCCGCTCCTCTTGCCTAGGGCGGGTGTGGATAACGTACCATTTCATGCTGAAGAAATTATTTTATTTATAAATTACAAGCCATTGTAATTCTAAAAGTTTTGATAAGACTTTTTCTTTTTGACCTAGAGGCGCATCCCAATCAAAAAACTTGTGTTATGTGAGTGATACATGATGGGTCTTATTACACTGAAGGGTATAAAAATATGCTTTAATACAATTTAGAAGATTTTGCCCCAAAACATTTTAATCAAAGGTATTCTAAATGACTACTAAGCCCAATCACTTCGACCCCGCTGCACTCACAGACTCCATGAAGGAATCTGCTCAGCAAATTTGGCTCGCTGGACTCGGCGCTTTCTCAAAAGCTCAACAAGAGGGGGGGAAAGCATTTGAGACTTTAGTTAAAACTGGTATTGACATCCAAAGAAAAACACAGGAAACCGCTGAAGCCAAACTGAATGAGGCAACTCAAAAAATGAGTGGCATAGCAACCGAACTGAATCAAAAGGCAACGGGTCAGTGGGATAAATTAGAGACCATTTTTGAGGACCGTGTTGCCAAAGCCTTGCACAAAATGGGAGTCCCAAGCGCAGAGCAACTACAAGATTTACTGGCGCGAATAGAAGCACTAGAAAATGAGCTTCAGAAGGCAACAAAAACGACCAGGGCGACCAAAGTAAGCAAAGACACAAAGACGCCACTCAAGTAACCATCATATTTGGTCAATTGAGTTTTTAAAGGACAAAAGAATTAAATTAAGTCCCTCAAAAGTCTGATCATTGGTAAGAACCCGGGTTACTTTTGCCCATGACTGAGTTAGAGTGGCTTTTACTTTTATAACCCCCTTGCAGCTTCAACCTATATGGCTACAAAAGCGCCTAGACGCACAGCTCAACGCATACTAGATGCTTCGCTTGCCCTATTCAATCGGTTTGGGGAACCCAATGTATCAACAACCCTAATATCCTCAGAGCTAAACATTAGTCCTGGCAACCTTTACTACCACTTTCCAGCGAAAGAGGAGTTGGTCAACGCGTTATATGATCGGTACGAAAAAGATTTAGTTCCACTGCTCGCAGCGGCTACTGACATTAGAAATATCGAGGACGCTTGGTTCTTTATACATTCGTTGTTTGAAATTGTATGGGAGTACCGATTTTTATACAGAGATCTTAACGATTTACTAAGCAGGAATAGGCGTCTAGAGTCAGAAATAAAAGACGTCTTACTTCATAAAACAAGTGCCTTTAAATCACTGCTTCAAGGCCTTGAGCTGTCAAGTGCGCTTCAATTAAGTGCCCAAGAAAGGCAAGCCTGCGCTGTGCATATGGTAGTCATTTTGACCTGGTGGCTTAGCTATGAATACGTTCGCGACCCCAGAAATGCATTGGAAAATAACAATGCTGAAAAATCAGTTTTGAAAGGTGCAGTACAAGTGCTGCGACTGCTCTTACCTTACCTAGAGACCAAAGAGCGTGAGCACTTGCAACTCCTGCTCAAAGCTTACGACAGTGAACAACCTCAGCTTTGACACCTGAGGCAAAGCTGATTTTTAGTTCTGGGTTCGATCAATGGTGAGTTTTTATGTCTTGGATTATCTGATGAATGTAACCATCTGATACCGAAACAAAAGAGGCTACTTACTGAGCCAGCATAGCCTCAACCAAACGAACCCAAACTGTACCGCCTAAAGGAATCAGATCATCATTAAAATCATAACTTGGGTTATGCAAAGTACAAGGTCCCTCGCCGTGTCCCACGATCCTGTGCGCGCCCTCACCATTTCCAATAAAGAAATACGCTCCTGGTACTGCTTGCAACATGTAGGAAAAGTCTTCAGCTCCCATCGTTGGTTCTTGAGCAACTACATTGGCATCACCCACGACATCTGACAGTAAGGCTTTTACATCATCAGCTGCACTCGCGTGATTGATGGTGGGAGGATAATTTCTCTTGAAGTGAAATTCACACTGCGCCTCATTTGCTGCACAAATATGCTCTGCAACAACCCTCATTCGACGCTCAATCATATCTAACACTTCAATTGTGAAAGTTCTAACGGTTCCTTGAAGCGTACATATATCTGGAACCACATTTGTAGCATGTCCTGCATTGATCATCGTCACAGAGATCACCCCCGCATCCACGGGCTTCTTGTTTCTGGTGATGATGGTCTGAAATGCTTGTACCATTTGACATGCGATTGGGACAGGATCAATGCCGTTATGGGGTAAAGCAGCATGTGACCCCTTGCCTTTTATGATGATTTTGAATTCGTTACTTGAGGCCATTACGGGTCCCGAACTCACCGCGAACTGACCCACCCCCAGTCCAGGCCAATTGTGCATGCCAAACACTTGTTGCATAGGGTACTTTTCAAACAATCCGTCTTTTATCATCTCACGCGCACCACCCCCCCCCTCCTCAGCGGGTTGGAAAATCAAATAAACAGTTCCATCAAAGTTGCGGTTTTTTGCTAAATGCTGCGCGGCAGCCAAAAGCATAGCGGTGTGCCCGTCATGGCCGCATGCATGCATCTTTCCTGGGTGAGAGCTGGCATGCTCAAAGGTATTCACCTCTTGAATTGGCAATGCATCCATGTCCGCACGAAGTCCTATTGCTTTGGAACCAGGCCCCCCCTTAATAATTCCAACAACCCCAGTCTTTCCCATGCCCCGTTCAAAAGGGATGCCCCATTCAGTGAGTTTTTGAGCAACGATATCTGAGGTCCTTAGCTCCTCAAAACATAGCTCAGGGTGCGCGTGGATATCTTTTCGAACTGCAGCTATAGCGCTGGCTTGGGTTAGTATAGAGTCTATTATTTTCATAAAAATTTACCTTAATAACTTCTGTATAAAAACTGGGGGCTTCCTTAGTGTTTTTTATTGAACCGAACACTTGCAACGTGCAAAATTCCATCAAAAATAAGGCTCTCTATTAGTTCAAATGGCGTACTAATGTAGGGCTCCATCTTCCAACCTGCCCCTCCAGTCATCAAACAAACTGGCTCTGTACCCGTGCGAGCCCTTAAGTGTTGAACCATTTGCTCTATTGCTCCTGCAATTGCATAGGTGCCCCCACTCGTCAAAGCATCACTGGTATTGGTTGGAAAAGTCTTAACCTCTCCCGTAGGAACTTGAAGGCCTGCTGTTCCTGACTCCAAAGCCCGGAGCATAATTCCGTGGCCGGGAAGAATTAAGCCCCCCATAAAATGACCCGTCGCATCCACTGCGTCTACAGTCACTGCAGTCCCAACCATCACCACGACCAAAGGCCGTTGTTGAGAGCCCAGTTGTCGGGACCTGTGCTTGGAGAGGGCTCCTATCATAGCAACCCACCTGTCTGCCCCTAAGCGGGTCGGGTGTTCATATCCATTCGTCAAACCTGCCTCAGACAAAGAAGGGACAATCCACTGAGGAACAATATCCCATATCTCCAACTGCTCTTCAACCCGCCTTCTTATGGCCTCGCCAGCAACAATGCAGCCCAACATATGAGTGGGCACCGCAAGGGAACTCCAAACCTCCTCGCCAAGGCGATCGATGTTTTCTAAAAAAACAGCCCCTTGTCCCAAGAGCTTAGAGCCAGGATTAAAACTATCGTACAACGCCCACTTAAGACGTGTATTGCCTACATCTAATGCTAAAAATGTCATTCGTTAAAAAAAAGAGCCTGCAACAATGCCAAAATTTCAGATTAACATGCATTTTCTCCCACTTTAGAGCTTTGAGCAAAAATTCATGCAAATAATTGACCTCCCCGCGCACGTCTTATCCGAGAAGATTCACAGCAAAGAAATATCCTGTGTTGAGGTATTAAATGCTTATTTGAGCCGTATCCAATTGCTCAATCCTAAATTCAACGCAATAGTCAACTTGGTTGACGCTTCAGAATTGCTCAAAATTGCACATTTAAGAGACGCCCAACTCAGTCGAGGCGAGTCAATGGGTTGGATGCACGGCATGCCGATTGCAATTAAAGATCTATCGGCTACTGCAGGCATCAAAACAACCCAAGGGTCCCCAATCTACAAAGATTTCATCCCTAAAGCGGATTCTTTGATGGTCGAACGTATTAAAAAAGCGGGAGCTATATTGATAGGCAAAACGAACACCCCGGAATTTGGTCTTGGCTCTCACACCTTCAATGAACTGTTTGGGGTCACATCAAATGCATACGATCCAACCAAATCAGCTGGGGGAAGTAGTGGGGGTGCTGCTGTTGCAGTGGCTCTTCAAATGCTGCCCGTAGCTGACGGATCAGATTTTATGGGTAGCCTTAGAAACCCAGCAGGATGGAATAACATTTTCGGTATGCGCCCCTCCTTTGGGCGAGTACCCTCATCGCCTGCTGGAGATTTTTATACGGCCCAACTCTCAACAGAGGGGCCGATGGCTAAAAACATAACCGATCTAGCTGCGCTCCTTGAGATTCAATCAGGACCCGATTTGCGCTCCCCATTAAGTCTAGAGGGCAAGCTTACAGGACTCACCAAAGTTCTCCATCACACCCCTGCCTCCATAAAAATTGCATGGCTAGGTGACTTGAATGGCTATTTACCCTTGGAAATAGATATCGAAGATACCTGCCTAAAAGCACTTCAACATTTCACGACAAGCGGACCAGAAGGCTCATCTCTTGATCTTGTCAAGCCGAACTTTACTCCCAAATCTGTTTGGCAAACTTGGCTTGTTTGGAGACAAGCTCTAACTGCAACTAAGATTGCCCCTCACTTAAAAAACCCTGACAACCGAGCTCTTTTCAAGCCAGAAGCGTTATGGGAATTTGACGAGTCTATCGGTCTTGAGTTCAGCACTTTCTCTAATGCTAGTGCACAAAGGGGGATCTTTTACCAACAAATGTTGGAGCATTTCAAAAGCCATGATGTTCTCGCACTGCCCAGCGCACAAGTCTGGCCCTTTGATAAATCATGGAGATACCCAAAAGAAATTAAAACAGCTTCAGGCCTGGTCAGTATGGACACTTACCACCGATGGATGGAGGTGGTTATTTATGCGACCTTGGCAGGACTTCCCTGCATCAGTGTACCTGCTGGGTTCAGCAGCAATGGCCTACCGATCGGTATTCAGTTGATAGGCAAACCACGTGGGGACTCTGAGCTTTTGCAAATAGCTTTCGCTTACTCTCAGTCTATAGAAGACGTTTTAAAAATAAAGCCAACTTCAAATTAACCTATTAAAAGGATATGTTTTTTCGAATTAAATAATATTTTAAATATAATCATTTTTTATAAAAAGTTTTACAAAAATTCTTATGCCACGCATTAAAGTCGAATTGGTCATACTAATTTTGATAGCAGGTCTTATGTATGCCGCGTTACATCTCTTTAACGAATGGGCTTTTTATTTCGCATCTGTAACAGGTCATATCAATTGGATTTATTTGCCAGCCTTTTTAAGATTAGCAAATGTAATTGTGCTTGGTTATTATTGTGGAAGCATTGCGACTGGCCTGGGCGTAATGTTCCTCTATATGATCTATCCCAGCACAGTTCCAACCCTCATTCTCAACACATTAGCTGGAATTCTCAGCCCCTTGCTTGCGTTTTGGGTCTTCAAGATTCTTAAAAACAGAGAAGTATCGATTACCTACTTAAAAGACTTAATGATGTTGGCAGTGATCTACGCATTGATGAACAGTCTCACTCACCACCTGGCTTGGATATGTGTAGAGCCTGATCAACTTTTTAGTTTTAATCAGGTTCCTATTATGTTCATAGGGGACTTGGTTGGCGCCTTTGTAGGCGCCTTGGTTTTCAATTTAGTCGTTAGCGACTCAGCTCTGGTAAAGTATATAAAGAACAGAGCGAAAGAGTGAGAGCAAAAATAAAAAGTTTGCCCTACCGGAGAAAATTTCTATCCGCGCAGCCTAGTTTGTCCAACAGTCTGATACCCGAGCTTCATCTATAACTGAGCGGTGTCATGCAAAAGGCACTGAGCCTTAACCGGCCGTGCGCTTGCCTTTTGACAAATCAACTCCAAGTTGCTTGAGCTTTCTGTAAAGATGGGTTCTCTCAAGACCTGTTTTCTCAGCCACTCGCGTCATTGATCCACCCTCTTGTACCAAATGAAACTCAAAATAAGCTTTCTCAAACGCATCCCTTGCATCTCTGAGTGGCTGATTAAGATCAAAGCTTTGCAAATTGGACCAAGGCACGTTCTCACCGATTTGAACAGGCAAAGGAGTCAGTGTATTCAGCTCTTGGGTGACAGTAGGGCTAGGCGTAAATGTGCTGTTAGACCCTAAATTAATGGGTCGCACTGAGGGCGCCGTTGATGAAGGCCGAGTCAGCTCTCTGGGTTTTCGGGCAAGACCTTGCTCGACTGATTTTAATAATTTTTGCATTGTGATTGGCTTTTCTAAGAAAGCCAACGCCCCTATACGAGTCGCCTCAACCGCGGTATCTATCGTTGCATGACCAGACATCATAATGACTGGCATTGTAAGTAATCCTGCAGCGGACCACTCTTTAAGCAAGCTCACACCGTCCGTGTCTGGCATCCAAATATCTAAAAGTACCAAATCAGGAGCCGCTGCAAGTCTTGCAGCACGAGCCTGTGCCGCATTCTCTGCCAACTCAACTTGGTGTCCCTCGTCATTTAATATCTCTGACAAAAGATCCCTAATTCCTAATTCATCGTCTACGACTAATATATTTGCCATATTACAGTGTCAGGCCTTTTCGATTTGTGTCATGTTTACGCTTCCTATCTTTTCACTTTGAAATGAGATGGCTACTCTAGCACCTGTGATCTCACCGTGATCCTCAATGTTTCTGAGCTCAATTCTCGCATTATGCTCGTCTGCAATCTTCTTTACAACTGCCAACCCGAGGCCGGTCCCCTTCGCCTTGGTCGTCACATAAGGCTCGAATGCCCGTTGTAACACGGCCTCCGTAAAACCAGTCCCACTATCTGATACCGACATCCGCACTCGCTTTGATCTCTCTCGCCATTCAGTCTCAACAACAATCTCTCGGCGATCCAAACTCTCTATCGAATCTTGTGCATTTTGCAGTAAATTATGGATGACTTGTCTTAACAGCTGCTCATCACCCAAAATATTGGGGCATTGTGCATCAAAAATGGATTTTATGATAACACCATTGTTTTCTGCTTCATATAAGCTTAAAACCTCTTTAATTAAAGAATTCAAATCTAGTGGTCTCAAATCAGCTTGCGGCATCCGACCGAATTCACGAAACTCATTAACCAGCCTTTTCATTGCATCAACTTGGTCCACAATTGTTTTCACTGACTTATTCAGTAAGTTTTGATCCGCCGCATCCACTTTGCCTTGGAGTTTTGAGGCCAACCTCTCGGCAGACAACTGAATTGGCGTCAAAGGATTTTTAATCTCATGCGCCAGTCTTTTCGCGACCTCGCCCCAAGCCTGCGTTCTTTGCGCGGAGATGATTTGAGAGATGTCATCAAAAACCAGCAACCAATCCCCATTAGGCAAAACGGCGCCCCTAGCAACCAAAGTTACAACGCCAGTTTTATCTCCCAAAATACCAGGCCCGCCCTCCTCTATGCCGGGTGGCACAAACTCAAAGGAGTCTTGCCAGTGATCTAATTCTTGGTTGATTTGATCACCAACAAAATTTTCAAATTGTTGAACAACAGGAACGACAAATGCACTAATCGTAGGAATTTCTTTTAGATTGACCCCAAAAGCCCCACTAGCACCACTTACCACATCAATCTCATTAGACCCATTACCCAAATTTCCAGCGGTATCTTTGTTAAGGTTTACCTTCAAAATTCTATTTGCTCCGGGGTTTGCGGAAAGTATCTGCCCTGAAGGTTTAATCACAATTACCCCGGCCGTTAAATTGTCCAAAATCGTTTGAAGGTTCGCTCTAGCAAGGCTGACTTGATTCATACTGTTTTGAACATCTGACCTTGAGTTGGCAAGTTGTTCCGTCATTTGAGCAAAGGCGCGTGTTAGCCCATCAAGCTCATCTCTTCCCTCCAACACCTCTTTGGGGCTTAAATCGCCGGCTGCCACATCCCTCACACCCATTGCCAAAACAAGTAAAGGTTTTGCCAATTGGTTACCCAAAATTGCAGCAAGCAATACCGCCCCAAAAACAGCTAAAAACAAAGTTAAGGTCAAAGTACCAATATACATTCGCTTGAGGCCGTCTCTTGCCAAAGCCCTTTCTTGATATTCACGATTGGCCTCCAAAACTGCGAGTGCATTGGTTACTAAGTTTGTCGGTAAATTCTTAGTAACTTGGAGTACCAGTTGCTCTGGCCTTAGTTTGATTTTGCTGACGTTGACTAACACAAGCACTTTAATTCGCGGCATCAAGCCCTGAGCACTCAGCCCCTCCTCCAACCCCTCTACGCGCCAAGTAAACCCCTCTGTGGCTACTCTTTTCATCTCTAGCGGGTTAGGGGTCTCAGGAAATAAATCGTATTTAGAACTTCCTACATTGCCAATGGGTTTGAGTTCTTGAGACCAAAGTATCACGTCCTCTGCACTGGTAAGCTCTTTGATTTTTTCTAAAGTTTGAACTTGTCCAGTATCGGCGGAGTTAACCAGCAAATAAGAAGCAGTTCTTGTCTTGTTACTGAGCTCAAGGGAGATGTTGTCAATCGTTGCGCGACCCAAACTGAGTCCGGCATCTAGGGCCCCCTCTACTTTCACATCAAACCAAGACTCGATAGATCTTGAAACGAACTGATATGAAACTGTATAAATAACAATACCAGGCACAAGACCAATCAAAGCAAATATGGCCGCTAGTTTTAATAGCAAACGACTACCGAACTTGCCCCCCCTGAGTCGTTGCACAAGTCTAAACCCAGCCCACCCAATGACGAGCAATAGACCTGCTGCGACTACAGAATTTAAGGCAAATAGAAGCTCATAGTTTTGTTCATAGAGCTCCCATTTCTGAGTAGCTTGGGTAAGCAAAAATAACAAAACCAAGGCAAGGGCGAGAACCGCAAAAGTCACGACCCCTAAAGCCCAACCCATCCTTCTTTGATTAAAACGCTGAAATCCAAGCGTACTCATTCGAGCGTGTCTGCAGCCAAGCGTTGCGAGCGTGTAAAGCTAAGTACCCACTCAGAATCCCCTATAGCCCCCATCTGAAGTGGTCTTGGCAACTGGGAAAGGTCAAGCCTGAAGTTGAAGTTGTAATGGTAACGACCACTCAGGTCAATTTGCTGCTTATCTGCAATTCTCCAACGGGTAACCCTTTTAACCATTGCCAAAGCCTCAGACAATGTATCAAAGCTTTGTCCCATCGCTACGCCAAGTCCCGTATTTGCTATGGGCTGGGAGGAAATATATATCTTCCATCTTCTTGTTAAAGGCTGATAACTCAGCCTCATATGACGTTCGTTGTGAGTGATCAACTTGTCACTCCAGTACCAACGTTCTTTTAAAACATCCGCCTCTGCAATAAAGAACAAAGGAACCCCTTTGTTTAAAGCTTCCTCAACACCTGTCGGCAAATCAAAATTAAAGGTCGCCTGCAAATAATAACCATCATCCTCTGCTTTAACTCCAAAATCCCCCGTCTGAAGTTGCTGCTGGGAGAAAACACAGACGTGCATCAACGCTCCCAAAATAATAGCTAAAACTCGCAAAGTAATTAAATCAATGCGGCTTTTGTTAAAATTCAAAGGGCTAATTCTTTTGCAGTAAAGTGTAGAAGAATCCATCATGATCAATCGGTTCATTGTCCGTCAGCAACCCCCCATTTCTTCCTAAAGTGGGTAGCAAATGCCCCAGTTGTGTGCATATTGAAGCATCTGTGTTGCTTCTAAGAAACGATTGAATACCTGCCTCCCCCTCTTGCTTGAAAACCGAGCAGGTACAAAAAAGCAATTTTCCCCCTTTTTTAAGCACATGCCAGGTTTGTCTAAGCAAACGCGCTTGTATTTCGGCCAAGCTTGAGATGTCGACCTCTCGCCTTAACCAGCGAATATCTGGGTGGCGCCTCACAATACCAGAGGCCGTACATGGTGCGTCAAGCAAAACAGCATCAAATAATTCTTTATCCCACCATGATCCCAAGTCCCCAGCATCAGCGCAAATAACTTGTGATTTAACCCCCATTCGAGCACAACTCTCCTCGACTTTTCTACAACGACTTGGGTCCACATCGAGTGCAGTAACCTCTACATTGGGATATTCTAGTAAGTGTGTTGTCTTGCCTCCAGGAGCGGCGCATGCATCTAAAATTTTTATCCTTGAACTCTGAGTTTGAGTTGCGAGAGAGTCCATAAGTATTTGAGCAGCCAACTGCGCACCACCATCTTGAACGGTACACAACCCCTGGGCGAATCCAGGAATTTGGTGAACACCAATAGGACTATTAATGATCAAACCCTGGGATCCACAAAATTGATTTGCAATACCTTTTTCAGTCCACATTAAAGCAAGCTCATCACGAGTGATCCTTGACAAGTTCACTCTCAAGCTAAGAGGAGGCATCTCGTTGTTTGCCTGCAAAATGCTCTCCCACTTATCAGGATATTGTTTTTTTAACAGTTTAATCCACCACATGGGGTGGTTCCATTTGGATTCGAGGTCCTGTTCAAGCGCCTTCAAGAGTGAGTCTCTTTCTCGCAAAAAACGCCTTAAACATGCATTTATAAATGCGGCTTGTGCTTTAAGTAGTGGGTTTCGGTTTGCAACTTCTACAGCCTGACTGACCAATGTGAATTCGGAGTACATGGGTTCATCAACTACACTGCCAACCGCCAATGCAACACATAAAAGTGAGTGCGCAGGCTCCTTAGGAGGTTTATTTGCTAACAGCTTAATTAACCCTCTCGCCGTCCCCAATCTTCTAAGTGTCATGAATAACAATGCCTGAGTAGCAGCCCTCAACTCAATAGGCACTTCCAACAAAATTTGACTTGTTGAGGCTCCTTGTAAAACTTGCTGTAGACACGTCTGTGTTTCTTTGAGTTGTTGCCATAAAGCAAGTTGAGGAGTCTTAGTCATCTATTCATTTAATTAAGAATTCGAACCGGTTTAAAGTTAAAAAGTTTAGCGATTAAGGAGGCCGGAAACATATCGATCGCTTGGTTATATTCTTTGCTCACTGCATTGAATTTCTCCAGCTCAGGCTGAAGCAAAACATCTATATCGCTCCAGTTTTTTTTCAACTCCTCAGGTATCGATAAATAGTAGACATCGGGATGTATCAAAGCCAGCCATGCGCTCTCTAGCTCCTCGCTCGTCTCCACCAACTCATCTGCTGATCTAGGTAACAAAGGATGCTCGTGCATTCGGGCAAGGGCCATTGCAGCGTGGTTAGCGCAAACTTGAAGGCGTGTCCATAAACTTGCCCCTAGCTCAGGCGCAACACTCGCCCTCCAACCGTTCACAGCTGTAGCAGCACTTGTAATCGCCTCTTGAACGAGATCTTGATACTTTAAGAGTACAAGTTCTAAAGCAAAGTACTGTTGCACTACAACGTTTCTCGTTTTCACAAGTCGGTTGTAAGCACCTAAAGACCAAAAGATCAATAGTGCAATAAAACCCCAAAACCACCAATCATCAAACAGCATCAACAATCCTTTGCAAAACCAGTCCGTTCAATTCAGGAAAATAAAAAAAGGGTAAGAGTGGATTTATTCAATCCATTCCTACCCTGATCTTAAACCATCAAAGTGTCAAAAAAGAGCAACCAATTATTCTGAGGCTGCGCCCTCTTGGTTTGTTGGCTCAGACTCAGCAACTGTAGCCTCACCACCCTCAGAGGTTGCCTCCGCCAATTCAGCCGCCTCAGCGTCAGAGATGGCTCTGCGCTCTGCCTCATCCATGGCGTCCTTGACTTTGCGAGCTTGGTGATAAGCCATCCCGGATCCAGCTGGAATCAGGCGCCCAACAATTACGTTCTCTTTGAGTCCGCGGAGTTCGTCGCGCTTGCCCATGATCGCAGCCTCTGTGAGCACACGAGTGGTCTCTTGGAAGGAGGCAGCACTGATGAAGCTGTCTGTGGACAAAGAAGCCTTGGTGATACCTAACAAAAGGTTGCTGTAAGTGGCTGGCATTTTGCCCTCAGATAGCAATGCTTCATTGGTGTTCAAAATCTCAGAGCGCTCAACCTGCTCACCGTTGATGTAGTTGGCGTCGCCTGCGTTTTCAATCACAACGCGTCTAAGCATCTGACGAACAATAACTTCAATGTGTTTGTCATTGATCTTCACACCTTGCAGACGGTAAACGTCTTGAACTTCATCAACGATGTAACGAGCCAGTTCCTCCATGCCTAATAATCGAAGGATATCTTGAGGATCAGCGGGACCGTCAACAATGCTTTCGCCTTTGTTAACCACTTGGCCTTCGTGAACCACAATGTTCTTCTCCTTTGGAACGAGCTCCTCATGAACTCCGCCCTCTGGATCGGTGATTTGCAAACGAACCTTACCCTTGGTTTCTTTACCAAAAGATACAGTACCCGTGATCTCTGCCAAGATACCCTTGTCCTTGGGTGTACGTGCCTCAAAGAGCTCTGCAACACGTGGAAGACCCCCGGTAATGTCACGTGTTTTTTGACCTTCAACTGGAATACGTGCAAGCACCTCACCCGGTCCCACATCTTGGTCGTCTCGCACTTGAATCAACGCACCGACTTGGAAGCCAATGGTTACTGAGTGATCAGTTCCAGGAATCTTGACTTCCTTACCTGCTGCATCAATCAGCTTAACTTGAGGCCTAACGCTCTTTGTAGAACCACGTCTCTTTGGATCGATAACAACCAAAGTTGACAAGCCAGTTACTTCGTCTAACTGCTTAGCAACCGTTAAGCCTTCTTCAACATTCTCAAACTTAACTTGACCAGCAAATTCGGTAATAACTGGACGTGTCAATGGATCCCAGTTAGCTAGGATCGCTCCAGCCTTGATGGCTTGATCCGCTTTAACTGACAAAATAGCACCATAAGGCACTTTATGACGTTCACGCTCACGTCCATTATCGTCTTGAATGATCACCTCACCAGAGCGAGAGATCACAACCAACTCTTTCTTGCTGTTGGTTACGTAACGCATTGTTGCGTTAAATCCAATGACACCGTTTGACTTGGCTTCTACGCTTGAGGCAATCGCTGCTCTAGATGCTGCACCACCGATGTGGAACGTACGCATCGTAAGCTGTGTACCTGGCTCACCAATTGACTGAGCAGCAATCACTCCAACTGCCTCACCCACGTTGATCAATCCACCTCGACCTAAATCGCGACCATAACATTTTGCACACAAACCAAAACGTGTTTCACAGTTAAGTGCAGTGCGCACCTTAATCTCGTCAACACCTAAGGCCTCAATGACGTCGATATTGTCCTCATCAAGCATCTCACCAGTTGCAACAATCACTTCACGTGTTTCTGGGTTGAGTACATCTTCAACTGCAGTGCGTCCGAGCACTCGGTCGCGCAAAGATTCAATAACCTCTCCGCCTTCAACGATGGCGCGCATCAACTGACCATTGTTAGTTCCGCAGTCAACCTCTGTCACAACCAAGTCTTGAGTAACGTCAACCAAACGACGTGTTAAGTAACCGGAGTTAGCTGTTTTAAGCGCAGTGTCGGCCAATCCTTTACGTGCACCGTGGGTGGAGATGAAGTACTGAAGCACATTCAAACCTTCACGGAAGTTAGCTGTAATAGGAGTTTCAATAATTGAACCATCTGGCTTAGCCATCAATCCCCTCATACCCGCCAACTGTCTAATCTGCGCTGCAGATCCACGAGCGCCAGAGTCAGCCATCATATAAATAGAGTTAAAAGACTCTTGTTCAACTTCGTTGTTGTGACGATCTATGGTCTTCTCTTTTCTGAGTTGATCCATCATCACCTTAGAAACGGAGTCGCCAGCTTTGCCCCAAATATCAACCACTTTGTTATAGCGCTCTCCAGAGGTTACCAAACCGGACACGTATTGTTGTTCAATGTCTTTAACTTCTTTCTCAGCGTCCTCAATGATCTGATGCTTCTCATGCGGCACCAACATATCATCAATTGCAATAGAGATACCAGCACGGGTTGCTAAACGGAATCCGTTTTGTAGCAATTTGTCTGCAAAAACAACCGTCTCTTTCAAACCGCATTTGCGGAACGATGTATTGATTAATTTCGAGATTTCTTTTTTCTTTAGTGCTTTATTCAGATTACTGAAAGGCAAACCTTTTGGCAATATCTCTGACAATAGAGCACGACCTGCAGTTGTTTCAACTACTGATGCGTGGGGAACAAATTCACCCGTATCTTTGTCCTTAGTCCACTCAACCAAACGCACGCTGATCTTGGCAGTCAACTCAACCACCCCGGCCTCGAGCGCCCGGATAATCTCGGGGATGTCTGCAAAAACCATTCCCTCGCCTTTGCCGTTGATACGCTCACGAGTTGTATAGTACAAACCAAGCACAACGTCTTGTGAAGGAACAATTGAGGGCTCTCCGTTGGCCGGGAAAAGCACGTTATTGGAGGACAACATTAATGTACGTGCCTCCATCTGTGCCTCTACAGACAACGGTACGTGAACCGCCATTTGGTCACCGTCAAAGTCCGCATTGAATGCAGAACAAACGAGTGGGTGCAGTTGAATCGCCTTACCTTCAATCAAGATAGGCTCAAATGCTTGAATACCAAGGCGGTGAAGTGTTGGGGCTCTGTTTAAGAGCACGGGGTGCTCTTTAATAACCTCTTCCAAAATATCCCATACGACAGCGGTTCCAGATTCAACTTCCTTCTTTGCAGCCTTAATGGTCGTTGCGATCCCCATCGCCTCTAAGCGTGAGAAGATGAATGGCTTGAAGAGTTCTAGTGCCATCAATTTAGGTAAACCGCATTGGTGCAGTTTCAGTGTAGGGCCAACCGTAATCACTGAACGACCTGAGTAATCCACGCGCTTACCCAACAAGTTTTGACGGAATCGGCCACTCTTACCTTTGATCATATCGGCCAAAGATTTAAGAGCGCGCTTGTTAGCACCTGTCATTGCTTTACCACGACGACCATTGTCAAGTAATGAGTCAACCGCCTCTTGGAGCATGCGCTTCTCATTTCTAGCGATAATCTCTGGAGCATTCAACTCTAAAAGCCTACGCAGTCTACTATTGCGGTTAATCACTCTTCGGTACAAATCATTCAGATCTGAAGTCGCGAATCGACCACCGTCAAGAGGCACCAAGGGACGTAAATCAGGTGGTAAAACTGGCAACACAGACAGAACCATCCACTCAGGCTTGATTCCTGACTTCTTGAATGCCTCAAGCACTTTCAGACGCTTGGAGTTCTTCTTAACCTTAACTTCTGAGCCTGTTAGGTCACCACGCAAACGCTCAATCTCTGAGTCAAGTTCGATGCTCTCTAGCAAATCACGAACACCTTCAGCGCCCATCTTAGCTACAAACTCATCGCCGTACTCTTTACTTTTCTCATCAAAATCATCTTCAGTCATGATCGCAAATTTCTTTAGCGGAGTCATGCCAGGATCAACTACAACGTATGCTTCAAAATAAAGTACACGCTCAATGTCACGAAGTGTCATGTCAAGCACTAAACCCAAACGGCTTGGCAATGACTTTAAAAACCAAATGTGTGCGCAAGGTGCTGCCAAGTCGATGTGGCCCATACGGTCACGACGAACTTTGGTCTGTGTAACTTCAACTCCACACTTTTCACAAATAACGCCGCGATGTTTCAGTCGCTTGTATTTTCCGCACAAACATTCGTAGTCCTTGATAGGCCCAAAGATCTTTGCGCAAAACAAACCGTCCCGCTCGGGCTTGAAAGTTCTGTAGTTAATTGTTTCAGGTTTTTTAACCTCACCAAATGACCATGAACGAATTTTCTCAGGCGATGCTAGTCCAATTTTGATGGCATCAAAATGCTCATCTGGTGTGAACTGCTTAAATAAATCGAGTAATGATTTCATAAGATTTTTTCCATTTCTTTATCAAAGGAGATCCAACTGCTTGCCCCAACCTGAACCTCAGGACGGGGCAGCTTAAAGGCTCGGTAATTCCGTTTAAGAACGCTCCAACTCAATATCTATTCCCAGCGAACGAATTTCCTTAACGAGCACGTTAAACGACTCAGGCATTCCTGCCTCAATCGCATGCTCTCCCTTAACAATGTTTTCGTAAACCTTTGTGCGTCCTTGAACGTCATCGGACTTAACAGTCAACATTTCTTGTAGTGTGTAAGACGCGCCGTACGCCTCAAGCGCCCACACCTCCATCTCACCAAACCTTTGTCCACCAAACTGAGCTTTACCGCCGAGTGGTTGCTGTGTAACCAAGCTGTATGGCCCAGTTGAGCGAGCATGCATCTTGTCATCAACCAAATGGTGAAGCTTCAGCACGTGCATGTAACCAATCGTCACAGGACGCTCAAATGCCTCTCCAGTGCGTCCGTCAAAGAGTTGAGCCTGCGTACGAGTCGCAGTCAATCCTTTTGTAAGCATCACGTCCTCTGGGTACGCAAGCTTGAGCATTGAACGAATTTCTTCTTCCGATGCACCGTCAAACACTGGTGTTGCAAAAGGAATACCCAAAGTTAGGTTATGAGCCATCTCAAACACCTCGGAGTCACTCAAGTCTTTGAGTTGCTCTAAGTGACCAGAGGAGTTGTATAACTTGTCCATGAAGCCGCGAATCTCAGCGGCCTTCGCCTGTTCTTGCAACATGTCACCTATGCGTTGACCAATTCCCTTAGCGGCCCATCCAAGGTGAACCTCCAAAACCTGTCCAACGTTCATACGAGAAGGTACTCCAAGCGGATTCAAAACGATATCCGCAGGTGTTCCATCCTTCATGTAAGGCATATCCTCTACAGGTACGATTTTGGATACAACCCCCTTGTTACCGTGACGTCCCGCCATTTTGTCACCTGGTTGCAAGCGACGCTTAACAGCCAAATAGACTTTAACCATTTTCAACACACCCGCTGGCAACTCATCACCTTGGGTAAGTTTCTTGCGTTTCTCCTCAAACGCCAGATCAAAACTGTGACGGGTTTGTGCGAGTGCATTTTTAATGCTCTCGAGCTGAGAGGCCACATCTTCATCTTGAGGACGAATATCAAACCAATGGAACTTCTCTACGCTTGCAAGGTATGCCGCATCAATCTTGGCCCCTTTGGCCAATTTGTTAGGTCCGCCGTTTGCTACTTTGCCCTCAAGAAGTTTCTCGATACGAATGAACGCATCGGCTTCAACAATACGCAATTGATCATTCAAATCCAAGCGAAAGCGCTTGAGCTCATCATCAATAATTTGTTGAGCTCGCTTATCACGAACAATACCTTCACGTGTAAAGACCTGAACGTCGATCACGGTTCCCTGAGATCCTTGATCCACGCGCAGAGATGTGTCTTTAACGTCACTAGCTTTTTCACCGAAAATTGCTCTTAAAAGCTTTTCTTCAGGCGTCAGTGTCGTCTCACCCTTTGGCGTGACTTTTCCGACCAAAACGTCACCGGGCTGGACTTCGGCTCCTACAAAAATAATTCCTGAGTCATCAAGTCTGTTTAACTGGGTTTCAGCCAAATTAGGGATATCACGTGTGATCTCCTCAGCTCCCAATTTGGTATCACGCGCCATCACAACCAATTCTTCAATGTGAATGGATGTGTAGCGATCTTCTGCGACAACTCTCTCAGAGATCAAAATTGAGTCTTCAAAGTTGTACCCATTCCAAGGCATAAATGCAACTAACATATTTTGGCCAAGCGCCAATTCACCTATGTCAGTTGATGCACCGTCAGCAACCACGTCGCCTTTTGATAACTTATCGCCATGCTTAACAATCGGTCTTTGGTGGATGTTGGTATTTTGGTTAGATCTTTGATATTTAATCAGGTTATAAATATCTACGCCCACTTCACCAGCTTGTGTTTCGTTGTCATTTACGCGGACCACGATACGTGTGGCGTCTACATAATCTACAACTCCGCCCCGAGTAGCCGTAACTACTGTTCCAGAATCGATTGCTGCTACACGCTCGATACCCGTGCCAACAAACGCTTTCTCAGGACGCAACACAGGCACAGCTTGACGCTGCATGTTCGCTCCCATCAACGCACGATTGGCATCATCGTGCTCTAGGAACGGCACCAAAGAGGCAGCCACTGATACGATCTGAGCTGGAGACACATCCATGTACTGGATACGCTCTGCAGAACACAGAATGGACTCACCATTTTCACGAGCTGAGACCAAGTCTCCGGTCAAACGACCATCCTTGTCAAGCAATGCGTTTGCCTGCGCAATCACATACTTGCTCTCTTCAATTGCAGAGAGGTAGTCAATTTGGTTTGTAACTTTACCCTCTATAACCTGACGATACGGTGTTTCAATGAATCCGTAGTCGTTAAGTCTTGCGTACAAAGCCAGTGAATTGATCAATCCAATATTTGGACCCTCTGGGGTTTCAATTGGACACACGCGCCCGTAATGGGTCACGTGAACATCTCGAACTTCAAATCCAGCTCGTTCGCGAGTCAATCCGCCTGGGCCTAATGCAGACACACGGCGCTTGTGTGTAATCTCAGACAATGGATTAGTTTGGTCCATAAATTGAGACAACTGAGAAGCACCAAAGAACTCTTTTAATGCAGCTGAAATTGGCTTTGAATTAATCAAGTCGTGCGGCATTAAAGGCTCTTGTTCTGCTTGGCCCAAACGCTCTTTTACTGCCTTCTCGATTCTTGCCAGTCCAGTTCGGTATTGATTCTCAGCAAGCTCACCAACACATCTTACACGTCTGTTACCTAAGTGGTCGATATCATCGACTTCTCCGTTACCGTTTCTAAGGTCAACCAAAATTTTAACAACTGCAAGTATGTCCTCATTGGTCAAAACCATAGGACCTGTGCTATCTGAACGTCCTACTCTTGCATTGAATTTCATGCGTCCAACGCGTGATAAATCATAGGTGTCGTTGTTGTAGAAGAGACGCTGGAATAGGGCCTGAACTGCATCCTCGGTTGGTGGCTCCCCAGGGCGCATCATTCTATAAATCGCAACACGAGCAGCAAACTCATCCGTTGTCTCATCAATGCGGAGTGTTTGAGATATGTAAGCACCTTGATCAAGTTCATTTGTGTAGATACACTGAATGTCTTGAACATTGGCTTCACGCAACTTACCCAACAACGCTTCAGTCAACTCTTCATTGGCTTTGACAATAATCTCGCCAGTGTCATCATTCGCCATGATGTCTTTGGCTACTACTCGACCGACCAAGAAGTCCTCAGGTACGCTAATATGAGTTGTGCCGGATTGCTCGAATTCACGGGTATGCCTAGCAGTCACTCTTTTATCTTTGGCAACAATGACTTTACCGTTTTTGTCTGTAATATCAAAACGGGCAACCTCGCCCCTCAAGCGCTCAGACACAAACTCCATCTGAGCTCCGCTATCCATTAAACGGAAGCTATCGTTTACAAAGAAATTGGCAAGGATCGTTTCTGGATTCAGTCCAATAGCCTTAAGCAAAATTGTGACCGGCATTTTGCGTCGACGGTCAACCCTGAAATAAAGAATGTCTTTGGGATCGAATTCAAAATCCAACCACGATCCACGGTAAGGGATTATTCTTGCAGAGAACAACAACTTACCTGAACTATGAGTTTTTCCTTTGTCATGCTCAAAAAATACACCTGGTGAACGGTGCAACTGAGATACGATAACACGCTCTGTACCATTGATAATGAAAGAGCCTTTGTCAGTCATCAAAGGAACTTCGCCCATGTAAACCTCTTGCTCCTTGACTTCCTTAACAACTTTTGATTGTGAGCTTGAGGATTCGCGGTCATAAATGATGAGCTGAACTCGAGCTCTAACCGCTGAGGAGAAGGTAAGTCCACGAGTTTGACATTCACGTACGTCAAACGCTGGCTTTGCTAAGTTGTATTCGAGAAATTTCATTTCCACAAAGTTATTGTGCGAAACGATTGGGAAAGCCGCTTCAAATGCAGCTTGTAAACCTTCTTTGTTACGTTTTTTTGGCGCTAAATCTGCTTGCAAAAATGCTGTGTAAGCATCTTTTTGCATTTGTAGCAAATATGGAATTTCTAAAACGCTGTCACGATTTCCGAAACTTTTGCGGATTCGTTTGCGTTCGGTGTATGTATAAGCCATGAGTTCTCCGGATTTATTTCTCTCGGGGACTGAATAAGATTTCAAGTAAAACAATTACTCAATTTCTCGATCTTGGTCGCTGGCCTCTACCAGCTTTGGCGGACGGTTGCGCATTGCACACAACCCGAACCAAGGTTCTCCTGCAGTCTGCTCAGAAGACACACGAAAGTAGAGGAGTCTCTACTTTCGTGTGCGCTCTTTGAAGCGCTTAAAGGCAGCAGCTCCTTTTGAGAGCCGCCACCTTTAGCGAAAGTAGATTACTTGATCTCTGCTTTTGCGCCTGCTTCTTCAAGCTTCTTCTTAGCTGCTTCTGCGTCCGCTTTGGCTACGCCTTCTTTAACTGGCTTTGGAGCTGCATCTACTAAGTCCTTGGCTTCTTTCAGGCCAAGACCAGTAATTTCACGAACTGCTTTAATGACTGACACTTTATTAGCGCCAACTTCAGTTAAATTCACTGTGAATTCAGTTTGCTCCTCAGCAGCAGCTGCACCGCCGCCACCACCACCACCCGCAGCAGGAGCTGCCATAGCAGCCGCGCTTACTCCAAATTTCTCTTCGATGGCCTTGACCAACTCGTTGAGATCCAAAACAGTCATGCTATCCAATGCTGTTAAAAATGCGTCTTTATCAAATGACATTTGTTTTCCTAAACTTAAATTTCGCTACCAACACGGCAGCCGTTAAACATTGACCGAGCAAGATGCATTACGCTATCAAGCTGCAGCCTCACCTTTTTTAGCTGCCAAAGCACCCAATACCACTGCGGTACGGGAGATAGGCGACATTAACAATCCACACAATTGAGCAAGCAAAACTTCCTTTGTTGGAATATTTGCGAGCGTCTTAACGCCATTGACATCTAATGCCTTGCCAGATGTTGCTCCACCACGGATGACCAACTTATCATTTGTTTTAGAAAAGTCAGACACCACTTTAGCGGCGGAAATTGCATCAACTGAAAAACCATAGATAAGCGGTCCGGTCATCTGGTCAGCAACAACCTCAAACGGTCCACCTGCGACAGCACGTCTTGCTAAAGTGTTTTTCAACACGCTTAACGTAACGCCTTTGCTGCGCGCATCGGTACGAAGTTTGATCATGTCAGCAACCGTGATTCCGCGGTACTCCGCAATCACTAGCGTTTGAGCTTGTGCGGCGAGGGTCGTCACTTCTTGTATGACGGCTTCTTTCTCACTGCGATTCAGACTCAAGGTCTACTCCTTAAAAATATACCCTTTTGTGTTTTTAGTTCTACACATCCAGGCACGCTTGCTTTTCAGCGACCTTAACTGTTAGGAAAATCCATACAGTGGGATCGCCATCTGCGTTGGCATTTAATTAAGTGCGCCGCTCTTATTCAAAGTTCACACGCCAACGGTCTTGGATGGCCCGTTTATGAAGAAAAAATCTACAAACTCCGGCCCACCATTTTTAAGTCCAGCACATCGTGCGGACTCAAAACTTTCTCAAATCAAAAAATTCTTTTAAGCGGTCAATGTCTGAGTGTCAACCCTAACGCCCACACCCATAGTTGAAGACAGAGCCAGCTTACGTAAAAATACGCCTTTGCTGGTAGCTGGCTTCGCTTTGTTCAGTGCGTCCACCAAAGCCGCCAAGTTTCCTAATAACTTGTCTGACTCAAATGACCTTCTACCAATCGTTGCGTGAACGATTCCGGCCTTATCAACACGGAACTGTACTTGTCCAGCTTTTGCGTTTTTAACAGCAGTTGCAACATCGGGAGTAACGGTTCCGACTTTCGGATTTGGCATCAGTCCACGAGGTCCTAAGATCTGGCCCAATGTTCCAACAACACGCATCGCATCTGGAGCCGCAATTACAACGTCAAAAGGCATATCGCCAGCCTTTACGCGAGCAGCCAAATCATCCATGCCGACGACATCCGCACCTGCTGCCTTTGCTTCCTCGGCTTTAGCACCTTGTGCAAAAACGGCTACACGAGCTGTTTTACCAGTACCGTTAGGCATAACAACCGCACCGCGGACAACTTGGTCAGATTTCTTTGCATCAATACCCAATTGAACTGCGACATCGATCGACTCATCGAATTTAGCAGTTGCACATTCTTTAACGATCGCTAATGCATCGGCTAATGGATAGAGCTTGTTGCTATCAACTTTGCCTTCTACAGCTTTTTGTTTTTTAGTGAGTTTCGTCATTTATACGCCCTCCACGTTAACACCCATCGAGCGAGCAGAACCCGCGATGGTGCGAACAGCTGCGTCCAAATCAGCAGCAGTCATATCTTTCATTTTGGTTTTTGCAATCTCTTCGAGTTGCGCTCTAGTAATTTTGCCTACCTTATCACTATGAGGCTTGGCTGAACCTTTGTCCAACTTGATTGCCTTTTTAATCAAAGTTGTCGCTGGTGGCGTCTTGATAATAAAAGTGAAGGATTTGTCTGCAAATGCAGTAATCACAACAGGCAATGGAAGTCCAGGCTCTACACCTTGAGTCTGCGCGTTAAACGCCTTACAGAACTCCATAATGTTCAATCCGCGTTGACCCAGTGCTGGACCAATTGGTGGAGAGGGGTTAGCCTTTCCTGCGGGCACTTGCAGCTTTACGTAGCCGACGATTTTCTTCGCCATTAGTTTTCTCCTTGCGGGTACATACGCTTTTTGAGAGCTCCCCGGGTTGATCGACTCTTGCCTCTACATTTGCCGCCGAGTCATAAAAACAGCAAAAACTTTTTCTTAACCAGGTCTGATCAAGTTTTCTCTACTTGACTAAATTCAAGCTCAACGGGTGTGGAACGACCAAAAATAGTGACCGACACGCGCAACTTATTCTTCTCGTAATTCACCTCTTCCACTGAGCCGTTGAAGTCTGTAAACGGTCCTTCCTTGACCCTTACAAACTCTCCTACCATAAATTCAACTTTATGACGCGGCTTATCTGTACCCTCTTGCATTTGACCAACGATCTTGAGCACATCGGCCTGTGAAATAGGAGAGGGACGGGTTTTTGCTCCACCCACGAACCCAGTAACTTTGCTTGTTTGCTTGACCAAATGCCAACTGTGCTCATCCATAATCATCTCAACCAACACATAGCCAGGGAAGAAACGTCGCTCAGTCGTTTTACGCTGACCGTTTTTCATCTCTACCACTTCTTCAGTGGGAACCAAAATACGTCCAAATTTTGATTGCATGCCTTCGCGGTTGATACGCTCAGTAATGTTGCGCTCTACAGCTTTTTCCATTCCTGAGTATGCATGAACAACATACCAACGCATGTCAGGATGCGCTGGTTCAGCAGAAATAATGGATTGTTCATCTAAATTGGTCATTACTTCTTCCATCCCAAAATGAGGTCATAGATAAGCCACTCTAGTGTTTTATCTGTGAACCACAAAAATGTAGCCATGATAGCCACAAAAGCAAAAACGTAAAGAGTCATTTGGGTAGCCTCCTTACGTGTCGGCCATACAACTTTTTGAACTTCACGAGTTGCGTCTTTCGCAAAAGCAATCAATTGCTTACCGTGAATTGAGGTGAAAAACACCACGATCGCCATAACTAGCCCACTCAACAAACTCGCCCACTGGGCAAGCCCGCCTAGGTCGCTTAAATAATAAAAAGCAACGACAGACAAAACCACCAATAACGCGGAGACAGAGGTCTTAACCAAGTCTGCTGTATGGTTCACTGTTTCAATATTTGCACTAGCCATAACGGCATTTAATCCTGTAATCTAATCGATCTTATAAGACACCGAAGCCCGCCGGGTACGGCGGGCCTTTAAATGCCACCAAAACCAAACTTGGCCTGGTGGCAGGGGCGGAGGGAATCGAACCCCCAACCTTCGGTTTTGGAGACCGACGCTCTGCCAATTGAGCTACACCCCTAGATCATCACAACCTAGTTGCCTATTGTCATACTTAAAATTAAGCCAATATTTTTGCAACAACGCCAGCACCCACAGTTTTACCACCCTCACGGATCGCAAATCTAAGGCCCTCTTCCATCGCAATCGGATTGATCAACTTGACTGTAATCGTCACGTTATCCCCCGGCATCACCATCTC
>CAIWAO010000073.1 GCA_903910745.1 uncultured Burkholderiales bacterium | reverse complement strand
TGAATGGTCCCATCCGGAGGATTTCTCTAATCCATACTTGATTCGAAATATTCAAAGAGAAGGTGTTGCTTTTTGAATGCTAATCATTATTTTGAAAAAGCAAGAGTGGCTGCTCACTCAGCTCAGTTGCTATTAGATGCAGGAGATGCTGACGGTGCTTCTAATCGAGCATATTACGCAATGTTTGATGCGGCGCGTGGCGCATTGCTTGGTTCAGGTGCGGTACCCAATGTCTTGGAAATTAAAACCCATGCTGGGTTAATTGCAATGTTCAGTTTGCACATGGTTAAAACTGGTTTGGTGGATATTGATGCGAGTAAGCAGTTCAATCAGGTGCAGGAAATGCGCTTAATTGCTGATTATCTTGGCGATGGTATCGACTTGGCAAAGGCTCAAGTCGCTATAGACATGGCCAAAAATTTCATTGAAAAGCTCGACAACTGAAGCATATTTTTGCCATGATTAAATGCCTGTAGGTCGGTTCGACTCCTGTCCGCGCCTGCATCAATTAGATTTGCTTAGATTTTGGTTGTTAAGCATAATTAGGACGACATGTCTTTTGTGAGTTAACGATTTAGGCAGATACACCATGAACTCCATCATTACCTTAGACCCCAATGTATGCCATGGCAAGCCGTGCATTTGTGGCTTGCGTTATCCCGTTGAAAATGTTTTAGAGTGGTTGGCGGGTGGTATGACGGTTGAAGAGATATTGTCAGATTATGAAGATTTGACTCGTGATGATATCTAGGCTGTATTGTCTTATGCGGCTCGGCTTGCACATGTTAATCGGTTTGACCCGGCTCTTAATCATTAGGGCCTCAAGGTGCAGCTTCATGATTGATGTCTGGAAGATGCAAAGGATTGAAAACCTTGTGTCGGTGTTTCGATTCCGCCTTGGGCCACCAAGAAACACCAAAACCACCTTCGGGTGGTTTTTTCATTTGTAGGGCGTAGAATGGAATGATGAGAAGAATTTGTATTGCCCTCTGTTTAAGCCTATTTGCTAGCTTGATTCATGCGGCAGTAATGCCTATCAATCTATCGGCACACCAGCCTCAGCATCAAATTACAGCTATAGATAGCTCAGCCCATCATTGCGATGAGGTGGGGGGTAATTCTCAAGATACCAATACCAATCAGCAATGTCATGGCGACAGTTATCAGTGCTGTTTAGGTTTGGTAGTTATTCCAATGTTGAATATCGAGCTATCAGTCGCTTCAACCCATGCCCTTGCATCAACAGACTCATCATTGGTTCTTCAGCCAATGATTAACTTCATCTATAAGCCTCCAAAAGCCTAAGCTAATTTTGTAATACAAGTTAGTTTGATTTGTGACATCTGGTCACGCTTATATTTTGGAGAAACACAATGAATATGACTCACTACATGGAACTGTTGGCTGTTAATCAGCCTTGGAATTTGATTATTTTTATGGCTATCCCTATAGTCTTGGCAGAGACATTGGCCATCACTGAGCTATACCTACTCTTTACTCGCAAGTTCGAAGGTGCTGTTTATTACCTCAATCGCTTTTCTGGAATTGCTGTGGGTGTTTACTTTGTTGGGATCATTTACTACATTGTGACTAACGCCATAATACCTATTACACAGGCAGGCGAGTGGAGAACAGTGATTGATGTAATCGCTGTAGTCACTTATGTCATTGCAGGATTGCCGCTGATCTGGATTGCTCTACAAGAGTTCGGTTTAGTTAATCGAGCGCTAGATCAAATGGGTAAGCTAAAGATCCATGCGATCTGTGTTGCCCTTTTCCTAGTCTTTGGACATGTGGCAATGATTTCAGGAATGCTTGATCCTGCGATATTAGGATACCAGGCCCCGCATTCAATGGAGATGAATCATGAAGCGCCAGCAGGTCATGCGGGTCATATGAAATAAGTTTTCGAGAAAAAATAGCCCACTGATTGGGCTATCTCTTTCAATTTGAACACTCAACATATCTTATCAATTTAGATGTGATAGCCTGAATCTAGAAGTAAAACTCTAGGAGTTATAAATGATAAAAAGTAACACTTTAATTAAAACTGTAATCGGGATTTGTATTGGTTTTGCTTCATTAGCTCTTTTTGCACAGTCAATGAAAGTACCTCTCACGGGAGCTCAAGAAGTTACACCAGTAATGACTTCAGCTTCTGGGGTGGGATCAATTATGGTTGGTCCAGATGTTTCTATTACAAATCCACTCGACTCTTATATAAATATGTAGCTAAATCAAGCTGTTAGAGAGTGCTAATTTAGATTGAAATTGAGTGGTTTGACCGGTTAAAACGTTCATAAGCGAATGTCAGCTAAAGGCCATTAGCAGCCATATCCCAGACGGCACCTAAAAGCATTATTTTCAGAATTTTTATACAAATTCACTCAAATCTTTATAACTTTTTTACACACTTCTTTATAAGATCAAACCATCTAATTTGATAGAGGTGGATATGAGCTTACTGTTTCTCGGCTGCATTTTTATATTTCTTGCGTTGACCATTGGTCTTGCTAAGGGTTGTGCACGATTAAGGGGTGAAAAATGAACTTTATTCAGATCATTAGCGGCTTAGCCGCTGCATTGCTTTTAATTTATTTAGTTGCTGCACTATTAAATCCAGAGGACTTCTCATGAGCACCCATGCTATTTTGACAATTGTTCTTTATGTTGGGGTCTTATTGCTTTTAGCGTATCCCCTTGGAGGCTTCATTAATAATGTGATGAGCGGACAAGCAATTGCCTCTAAGAAATCCTTTAGATCAATTGAAGGTTTCATATACAAGGTATGCGGTATTGATCCAGATGTTGAAATGAGCTGGTTAAGCTATGCAATTGGTTTAATTGTCTTCAATATCCTGGGTGTTCTATTTGTCTTTGGATTGCAGTTATTTCAGGGAGTCCTGCCGCTAAACCCTCAAGGTTTTGCAAGCGTTTCCCCAGACTCATCCTTTAATACTGCCATTAGTTTTGCCACAAATACTAACTGGCAGGCCTATGTAGGTGAGGGGACAATGAGTTATCTCACGCAAATGCTGGGGCTCACCACACAAAACTTTCTCTCTGCAGCAAGCGGTATCGTGGTTGTGATTGCACTTATTCGCGGCTTTGCTAGAAATAGCATTAAGACCATTGGCAATCTTTGGGTGGATTTAACCCGCATTACCTTATACGTGCTTGTACCCATTGCAGTTGTATATGCAATCTTTCTAGTTGGTCAAGGCTCCATTCAGAACTTTGATGCATACAAGGATGTCAAAACAGTTGAGGTAACTAAGTTTGATGCGCCTAGGCTTGATGCCGACGGTCAACCACTAAAAGATGAAAAGGGCGTAGCTTTAACAGAGCCAGCTTCGACAGATCGGCAAACTTTGCCAATGGGCCCTGTGGCCTCTCAAGAGGCAATTAAGATGCTCGGCACTAATGGTGGCGGATTCTTTAATGCAAACTCTGCACATCCATACGAAAACCCAACACCTTTATCTAATTTCATTCAGATTCTTTCTATCTTTTTGATTCCAGCTGCATTGTGTTTTACCTTTGGGCGAATGGTTGGAGATAAACGACAAGGATGGGTAGTTTTAGTAACAATGCTACTCATTTTCTTAACAGTGACTTTTACCGCCGTTCATTTTGAGTCTCAAGCGAATCCAGTTATTACTAGCTTAGGTGTAGATGGCGCTATGGGAAATATGGAGGGCAAAGAAACTCGCTTTGGAATCGATGACTCAAGTATTTTTGCAAGCATAACAACGCTTGCTTCATGCGGTGCAGTCAATTCAATGCATGATTCTTTTATGCCAATGGGCGGCTTTGTTCCTCTTTGGAACATGATGCTTGGTGAGGTCGTATTTGGTGGTGTAGGAACAGGTCTTTATGGAATGCTTGTCTTTGCCATACTTGCTGTCTTTATTGCTGGCTTGATGATTGGCCGGACACCTGAGTATCTAGGTAAGAAGATTGAGTCCTACGAAATGAAGATGGTCGCAATTGCAATCTTAGTTACCCCTATCTTGGTATTGGTAGGCACAGCAATTGCGGTGATGAGTGTCGATGGGGTTGCGGGAATTGCCAATCCTGGCGCTCATGGTTTTTCTGAGATTTTGTATGCGTTTACCTCGGCCGCTAATAACAACGGTAGTGCCTTTGCAGGTCTCTCGGCTAATACCCCTTTCTATAACAGCTTGTTAGCGATTGCAATGTGGTTTGGTCGTTTTGGAGTCATCGTGCCAGTGCTTGCGTTAGCTGGTGCATTTGCAGCCAAAAAGAAAATAGCGGTGAATGAGGGGACTATGCCTACGCACGGACCACTCTTTATTGTCCTCTTGGCTGGCACCGTGATTTTGGTTGGAGCATTGAACTATGTGCCAGCCCTTGCTCTTGGCCCCATTGTTGAGCAGTTAATGCTCCCAGTGATTCATTAATTAATCTCGGAGATAAAAATGACTAAAAGAAAATTAGGCATGTTTGATGCCGAGTTGGTAAATCCAGCCATTGTGGATAGTTTTAGAAAGCTAAGTCCATCAATTCAATGGCGAAACCCAGTGATGTTTGTTGTCTATATCGGCAGTATTCTGACTACCTTACTGTGGATTCAATCTTTAAACGGTGAAGGTGAGGCTTCTTCAAGTTTTATCCTCGGCGTCATGCTTTGGCTTTGGTTCACAGTGCTCTTTGCGAATTTTGCTGAAGCATTAGCGGAGGGTCGTAGCAAAGCTCAAGCAGCATCACTGCGGGGCTTAAAGAAAGAGACATGGGCTAAGAAGGTAAAAGCGGCCAATATTCCTGAGAATTGGGATAACCGTCCAGCATCAGAGCTTGTTTCTGCAACACAGTTGCGTAAAGGCGATATTTTTATTGCTGAGGCAAATGATGTAATTGCTGCAGATGGTGAAGTGATTGCGGGCGTTGCTTCTGTTGATGAGTCTGCTATTACAGGAGAATCAGCCCCGGTTATTCGTGAGTCTGGAGGAGATTTTTCTTCAGTAACTGGAGGTACTCGTGTTCTATCGGATTGGATCGTTGTTCGTGTAACAGTGAATCCAGGTGAGACCTTCATTGATCGAATGATCTCAATGGTCGAGAATGCAAAACGTCAAAAGACTCCCAATGAAATCGCCTTAACAATTTTATTGGTGGCGCTAACGATTGTTTTCTTGGTGGTGGTTGCAACTTTGCTACCGTTTTCTATGTTTAGCGTTGCTGCAAGTGGTAGCGGATCACCAATTCAGATAACAGTACTCATCGCGCTACTGGTTTGTTTGATTCCTACAACTATCGCGGGCTTATTGTCTGCAATTGGAGTTGCCGGAATGAGCCGTATGATGGCCGCTAATGTCATTGCAACCTCTGGCCGTGCTGTGGAAGCTGCAGGTGACGTCGATGTGCTCTTGCTAGACAAAACTGGCACTATCACCTTGGGCAATCGTCAGGCATCCAATTTTGTAGCTGCATCTGGAGTAACCGAGGCAGAACTTGCTGATATTGCCCAATTAGCATCATTGGCAGATGAAACTCCCGAGGGCAGAAGTATCGTTATCCTCGCCAAGCAGAAATTTAATATCAGGGAGCGGGAGATCAACTCCATTGGCGCTCAATTTGTGCCATTTACTGCTCAAACTCGTATGAGTGGTGTGGATATGAATGGAGAGCAAATCCGTAAAGGCGCTGCCAGTGCAATTCAAAAACATATTGAATCCTTGGGTGGCCAATTTCCTCAGGAAGTTCTGAAATCGGTTGATGACGTATCTCGACGTGGCAGTACCCCTTTAGTTGTATCGCAAGGTACACGCGTTATGGGCGTAGTTGAGCTCAAAGACATTGTTAAAGGCGGCATCAAGGAGCGCTTTAACGAACTGCGTCAGATGGGTATTCGTACCATCATGATTACTGGTGACAATAAATTGACAGCTGCTGCTATTGCTGCTGAAGCGGGGGTGGATGATTTCCTAGCCGAGGCAACACCAGAAGACAAGCTTGCTTTGATTCGCAAACATCAATCGGAAGGCCGTTTAGTGGCGATGACTGGAGACGGAACAAATGATGCTCCAGCGCTAGCACAAGCAGACGTAGCTGTGGCCATGAACTCTGGCACTCAAGCCGCTAAAGAGGCGGGCAACATGGTCGATTTGGATTCCAACCCTACTAAGTTGATTGAGGTTGTGGAGACAGGTAAGCAGATGCTCATGACCCGTGGATCATTAACGACATTTAGTATTGCTAACGACGTAGCAAAATACTTTGCCATCATTCCAGCGGCTTTTGTTGCGACATATCCGCAGCTTGAGGCATTAAATGTGATGCATCTCTCTAGTCCGTCATCGGCTATTTTGTCTGCAGTGATCTTTAACGCCTTAATCATTATTTTCTTGATTCCATTGGCGCTAAAGGGAGTTGCGTATAAGCCCTTAGGGGCAGCCGCACTCTTGCGGAGAAATATGACGATCTATGGCTTAGGTGGTCTTATCGCTCCATTTATTGGTATCAAGATCATTGATTTAATAATTTCAGTCATTTGATCGCTAGACGACATATACAAAGGATAGAAAATGAAATCCATCATGAGAAGTTGTTTAGGGCTATTTGTTTTGTTAACTGTGATTACTGGTGTTATCTATCCAGTATTTGTCACGGGATTAGCAAAGACGCTTTTTCCAAGTAAGGCGGCAGGAAGCATTGTTTATCAAGGCGATCAAGCTATTGGTTCAGAGTTGATTGGGCAAAACTTTACTGATGCTAAGTACTTTTGGGGTAGGCCATCAGCTACTGGGCCCCAACCCTACAATGCCACCGCATCTAGTGGATCAAATCAAGGCCCATTAAATCCAGCCTTGGCAGATGCCGTTAAAGGAAGAATTGAAGCATTGCAGAGCGCTGACCCTGCTAATAAATTGCCAATACCAATGGATTTGGTAACTGCCTCAGCTAGTGGCTTGGACCCTGAAATTAGTCCCCAGGCTGCACAATACCAGGCATCTCGAGTAGCAAAGGCTCGCAAAATGAGTATTGATCATGTCAATCAACTCATAGCAGCAAATACACAAGACCGCCAATGGGGAATTTTCGGAGAACCTCGTGTTAATATATTAAAGCTTAATCTTGCTTTAGATGGAAATTAAACTCAATGCCTGAGTCTCGACCAGACCCCGATCAATTACTTGCTCGTATACAGAGCCAAGAAGTTCAGTCTGGTCGAGGTAAATTAAAGATCTTCTTTGGAGCGAATGCTGGGGTAGGTAAAACCTATGCAATGCTTTCTGCCGCTCATGAGCAAAGCAAAAACAAGCGAGTGATTGCTGGTGTCGTAGAGACACACGGTCGAAAAGACACTATAGCAATGCTTGATGGCATAGAAGTTCTACCCTTAAAGGAAATTGACTATAGGGGCAAGAAACTCAAGGAATTTGATCTTGACCAAGCCCTGATTGAAAAACCTGATTTAATCCTAATAGATGAGCTTGCTCATTCAAATGCGGCTGGCTCGAGGCATCCGAAGCGCTGGCAAGATGTTGAAGAGCTCTTGGCTGCTGGTATAGACGTCTACTCCACAATCAATGTTCAACATATTGAAACTCTGAACGATATTGTTGGTGGGATTACTGGGGTTAGGGTTTGGGAAACGGTACCAGACCATATATTTGACTCTGCAGACGAAGTTGTTTTAGTTGATCTGCCTCCCGACGAGCTACTTCAAAGGCTTAAAGATGGGAAAGTGTACCTTCCGCAGCAAGCTGAAAGAGCAACTCAAAACTTTTTCCGCAAAGGAAATCTAATTGCGCTACGAGAATTAGCGCTACGTCGCTCGGCAGATCGTCTGGATGGCGAAATTATTAAATACCGTAAAGATAATTCGGTATCCAATGTTTGGAAAACGCGCGAGTCTATTTTGGCTTGTATCGGCCCTGGAGATGAGGCAGAGAATGTTATTAGAAGTGCTGCAAGAGTTGCTGCACAGCTTCAAATTCCATGGCATGCCATTTATGTTGAAACTCCTAAATTACAAAACCTCTCTCAAAAGTCTAGGGAGCGAATTCTAAAAACCATCTCTATGGCAGAGGAGATGGGGGCAAAAGCAGTGACTGTTGGTGGGAACGATGCAGTTGAGTCCATCATTAATTACGCAAGAGAAAATAACCTTTCCAGGGTCATCGTGGGTACCGGCGCCCTTAGTGGATGGCAAATTTGGAGAAGGGCGTTTTCAGAATCAATCTCTAGAAATGCCCCTGATTTAGATGTGCTCAAAATTGCTCAGGGTGCAAACTCGACAAGCATTACGCGCGATGGCTTTGATATTGAATCCTTAGTTTGGCAACTAAAAGCTCCTTGGCAATCTTATGCATTGAGCTTGCTAATTTGCGGTATTGCTGGAGTTGTGGCAACACCTCTGAATACCATAGTGGAACTACCAAATATTGCCATGCTGTTTTTGCTGGCAGTCGTTTTGGTATCCGTTAAATTTGGCTTGGGACCATCTTTAATGGCCTCAGTTGTTAATGTACTTGTATTTGACTTCTTCTTCGTGCCGCCACGTTTTTCATTTGCAGTCACAGATGTCCAGTATTTATTTACTTTTGCGGTAATGTTAGTTGTTGGTTTGATTACAGCAAAACTGACTACTGGATTGACTTATCAAGCTAAAGTTGCCAATCGACGCGAGCAAAGGGTGAAATCTCTTTATGAGATGTCTAGAGATTTATCAGGCGCCTTGATGCCAGAGCAAGTGGCTGAGATTAGCCAGCATTTTGTTGAAATTGAATTCAAAGCTAAATCTACCTTGTTATTGGCTGACGATGATAATCAGTTGTTAGAGATTCTTATTGATAAGAAGGCTAATATTCAGGCGGATTTATCTATTGCCCAATGGGCTTTTGATAAGTCTAAAGAGGCTGGCAATGGCACTGATTCTTTGCCAGGTGCGTCTTTGTTGTACATTCCTTTGCGAGCACCAATGCGTACTCGTGGAATCTTGGTGATTGATGCTCCAAGCTCTACCCGCTTAAAATCTCCTGAGCAGCGTAGATTGCTCGATACATTTGCTCGTTTGCTGGCAATCTCGTTAGAGCGGATACATTATGTTTCAGTCGCCCAAAGCTCGACAGTGCAAATTGAATCAGAACGCTTGAGAAACTCACTGTTGTCGGCTATTTCACACGATTTAAGAACTCCACTCACGGCATTGGTTGGATTGACTGATGCGTTGGAGATGTTAGATGCACCGCTCACTCCCGAGCAAAAAGAGATTGCAGTGCTTTTGCGTGAAAAAGCTTTAAAAATGAGTTCACAAGTAAGCAATCTATTGGATATGGCCCGACTTCAGTCTGGTACTGTCCAATTAAATAAACAATGGTTTCTGATTGAAGAGGCGATTGGCGCCGCCATCAAAGCTGTTGAGTCGGCGAGTGAAGGTAGGCATGTCACAGTGACGTTACCTCCCGATTTGCCCCTATTAAATTTTGATGCGGTTCTGATAGAGCGTGTCTTTATTAATCTTTTGGAAAATGCCTATAAATACACCCCTAAAAATAGTAGCGTATCGATAGGTGCTTCAGTCGTCTCCCCACAGTCTGTCGAGATTTGGGTGCAAGACAATGGACCCGGTCTTCCAAGAGGGAAAGAGGAAGATATTTTTAGAAAATTTGAGCGAGGCAATAAAGAGGGGGCAATTTCTGGTGTTGGCCTGGGGCTCACTATTTGCAGGGCCATCATTGAAGCGCATGGCGGCAAGATCACTGGAAAGACAATGGAAGGTGGCGGTGCGCGGTTTACCTTTAGCTTGCCCCGGGGTAATCCCCCTAAAATTGATGTAGAAGATCAGTAGAAGTTGATAAAGTAGCTAGATGTCACAACCAATTCCCGTCGCAATCGTTATCGAGGATGAGCCAAATATTCGTAGGCTTATCAAGATGGCCTTAGAGGCAGAGCAATTTCAGGTATTCGAGGCAGCCACAGTTTCTCGTGGACTAATAGAGGCGGGCTCACGTCAACCGGATGTAGTGTTAGTTGACTTAGGTCTGCCTGATGGTTCGGGCATTGACTTCATTCGAGATATTAGAACTTGGTCAGACGTGCCAATTATTGTGGTTTCTGCAAGAACCCATGAGGATGACAAAATCGAGGCCCTAAATATTGGCGCCGACGATTACCTATCAAAACCTTTTAGTACTGGGGAGCTAGTGGCTAGGGTCCGAGCGCAGCTACGTAGGCGTTCGATGGCATCCGATAAGGGTGAGACGGTTTTCAAATTTGGAAATATCAATGTTGATTTGACATCAAGGATTGTAAAGCGGGAAGAGGAGATTCTTCACTTAACACCGATTGAGTATCGTTTGTTAGCATTTCTGTTAACGCATCCAAATGTTGTATTGACCCATAGACAGCTATTGCTCGGTGTATGGGGGCCTAACGATGTTGATAATCATCATTACGTGAGGATTTACATTGGGGCGCTTCGTAAAAAAATCGAAGATGATCCTGCACAGCCAAAGCATGTCATTACTGAGACTGGTGTTGGATATAGGTTTCTCTTCTAGGATGGCTTGCCGTGAGCGTCCGCTATGGGTCGTTAGCGGACATTTTCAAAAAAATTATCCGAGCTTGCTTTCTGTCGGAGCCTCCTGATCGAGGGGGTGGGGTACCCGAAAAGTCGGGGTCGAGTTTAAAAGAGACACCGGGGTGCCCATTGAGCTAAAAACATACCTAAATGATGGGTAGTTGTTGCACTTAATCTCAGTATCAGGAATAATTACCACTGCAGGTCTTGAAAGAACTATGGCTCATATTCATGAAGGAGCAATGGGTCAAAATGGTCCTGTTATCGTGCCATTTACCAAGACTTCAGATAATGTTTGGTCAGCCCCAGCTGGTGCCAAATTAACAGATGCTCAGCTCCAAAGTTTGAAGAGCGGCAATCTTTACCTTAACGTTCACAGCGCAGCCAATAAGCCTGCCGATTGTTGCTTTCGGTCTAGCATCAATTCTCCTAGATATCCCCATCTTGAATCGTTCTTTAAAGCTACAGTTATGAGTGAAGGGATTTTGTCATCCCTGTACTGGTCAGGTGTCGCTTAAATCGACGCTCATCTATGGGCGGAGCTAGCAATGTCGTTTAAAAGGATATTTTAATGTTTGATGAGAGTAATCACTAGCGTATACTTCTATAAGAGTAGTTTTTGAAATCAGCTAAAAATACTATGGAGGAGACATTGATGAATTCAGAAAAATTTACCAATAGACGTAAAGTCATTACAGCGGCCTTGGCTGGTGGAGCCAGTTCTTTATTGCCATCTTGGGCTTTGGGGGCAGAGAGAGCTAATTTGCCTATTGCCTATGGTGAACGCGAACTCATGGCCTTTCCTGAAAAGAAGCCCATGATTGTGCTGACTTCTAGACCTCCGCAATTAGAGACCCCATTTAACTATTACGACAATCAAGTCATTACTCCAAATGATGAATTCTTTGTGCGTTATCACATGGCTGGCATTCCAACATCCATTGACCCTAATACTTATCGGCTAAAAGTTGGTGGAAATGTAGAAAAGCCTTTAGAGATTTCTCTAGAATCTTTAAAGAAAAACTTTTCAGCTCAACGCATTGTTGCTGTTAATCAATGCTCTGGTAATAGCCGTGGCTTGTTTGAACCTAGGGTGAATGGTGGTCAACTTGGTAATGGTGCAATGGGTAATGCCGCTTGGGTTGGCGTTGCATTAAAAGATATCTTGAAGGCGGCCAATCCTGGTCGCGGCGCAAAACAAGTTACTTTTGATGGATTAGATCAGCCTGTATTACCAAGTGATTCAGATTTCGTAAAAGGCTTAGATATTGATCATGCCATGGATGGCAATGTTATGGTTGCCTATCAAATGAATGGAACAGATATTCCTTTCTTAAATGGTTATCCAATCAAATTAATTGTTCCCGGCTATTACGGAACCTATTGGGTTAAGCACCTGAGTGAAATACAAGTAGTTGATGATGTTTATAACGGTTACTGGATGAATCCTGCTTATCGCATTCCTGATAATGATTGTAACTGTGTTGCGTCTGGAACTGCTCCCTCTAAAACGATTCCTATTAATCAGTTCACTATCCGCTCATTCATTACGAACTTTACAGATAATAGCGTTGTCACTGTTGGTAAGCCTGCCCAAGCTCGAGGCATTGCCTTTGATGCTGGCTTTGGAATAAAGAAAGTTTTGTTCTCGCAGGACAATGGACAAAATTGGACAGAAGCAAGATTGGGCCAAGATCTAGGTCGCTTCTCATTTAGAGAGTGGCGCATTGAATTTACACCAAAACAAAAAGGCACGTTGGAATTGAGGGTCAGGGCATTTAATGATGCTGGCCAAGTTCAGCCCATGACTGCAAGCTGGATGCCGGCTGGCTATATGCGAAATATTGTTGAGACTGTAAAAGTCACAGCGGTTTAAGGAGAAGAATATGAAAAAAACTATTCTCCTTTTATCTGCTCTTGCTTTGGTACAAATGGCACAATCTAAAACGATTGAGTTGCCAGCCGATACTGTTTTATGGCGACCATCAGACTTGCCTGGTTATCAGCTGACTTTACAGAAATGTTCTACCTGCCACTCTGCCCACTATGCAGAATATCAACCGCCCAATACGGGAGTTGGTTATTGGAATGCTCAAGTTTTAAGGATGAAAAATGTATTTAAGGCGCCCATTACTGATGAGAAGGTTCCAGTCATAGTAGACTACCTTAATAAAACTTATGGGGCAAACAGGAAATAGAATTAAACATCCCAAACCTTGGTCGATTCCGCCCCGGGCCACCAATATAAAATAATGCTCTGCTACTTACGGAGCATTTTCTTTTGAGCTGACGAATAAAGCCTCTAATTCGAGATTTAAGCCCCCATATGCTTCATAGGTTAAAGAAGCCTATTACGATTCGATTAGATGAGGATTCGGTGAGCTACTTTAAGACAATTTCTGAAGAGGTCGGCATTCCTTATCAAAGTCTTATTAACCCCTATTTGTGTGATTGTGCTGCTGCCCATAAGAAATTGACTCTTAGCTGGAGGTTGTCTAGAATTAAGATCAGACATCCTAGGCCCTGGTTCGATTCCGCCCGTGGCCAACAAGAATCACCGCTTGTTGGGTTATTTTCTTTACAGGCTTGGCAAGGCTAGATTAAAAAAAATTCATGCGTCAACACGTTATATTTGAGACAGAACGTTTGCTAATGCGGCAATGGTGCGACGAAGATTTAGCACCGTTCATTGCAATGAACGAGAATCCAATCGTTAGAAAATATTTTCCCAACATTGCATCAGT
>CAIWAO010000072.1 GCA_903910745.1 uncultured Burkholderiales bacterium | reverse complement strand
TATGAAAAAAATAATCTTACTTTTTATATTTTTAATTTCACCAATTGCTCAATCTGAGCAGTTGATAATGTTGGTTACGGAGGCTGAGATGTTGGCCTCCAATAATGCTTATCCCAAATTCGTAGCCAAATCTTTACCCGATAAAGATGCGCCGGTTATTCAAGTATTAACCCCTAAAAATGCATCATCCGTAACGTCTCCAACTCCCGTTGAAATTAAATTTCAACCTGCAGAAGCCAGCACAGTAAAACCCGAAACGTTCCGAGTACTTTATGGGACTTTTCAAATCGACATCACTAAAAAGATACTTAGTGTCACTAAAGTAACCCCAGAAGGGGTTACGGTACAGGCGGCCAACCTCCCATCGGGGAAGCATAAAATGACCCTAAACATTGAGGACAACCAGGGAAGGATGGGTTCACAATTTATTGAGTTTGAGGTCAAGTAATACGTCTTGGATCAGATTAATTTGAGTTTAGGATAGTGCATATATTTACCGCCCTAAATTTGGATTTTGCTTGTTGGATGATTTTGTTCTAAGTTAGAGCTTTCATCAGACTTGGTTGGTAATTAATCATAAATTACTAATTAAACTCACTTTCGCAAGGGTTTTCTTGACAAATACCCTACCAATTTGTTGGGTTTCTGGTATAGTTGACTTATTCAGTCGACATATCCCAATATCTAATTGTTATCTTAGGTTGGGACAAAAGGAGTTTAGTTATGCGTCTCACTACTAAAGGTCGTTTTGCAGTTACAGCAATGATTGATCTTGCTTTACGCCAAAATTCCGGCCCTGTAACGCTGGCTGCAATTAGCCAAAGACAGCAAATATCTTTGTCATATCTTGAACAACTATTTGGCAAATTACGCAGGAATGATTTGGTTGAATCAACCCGAGGACCAGGGGGCGGTTACACACTGGGTCGAAACCCTGCCAACATCACTGTCTCAGAAATCATTTTGTCTGTGGATGAACCCATTGATGCCACTCATTGCGGGGGCAAAGAAAATTGCCTAGGGGACTCTGGTCGGTGTATGACCCATGAGCTATGGAGCTCCTTAAATGAACGAATGATTGAGTTTTTAAACTCCGTTACCTTGCAAAAATTGGTAGACGATCAGCTAGCAAAGGGTGTTTTGATTGAGGGAAAGCCGTCCATCAAACGTGCAATCTCCAATATGCCTGCTGTTCAACCTATTCGAGTGAATGCTCCTAATTCGGTTTTCGCGCTAGGTAATGCTTTCACCAAAGCCTGAAATCTGAGAAAACTAATTTCGCACCTTAAACTGCAACTCGCCACCTGATGCGTTGATTGGTTTTATTAAAAGAATTTAGATACGTTAATTACTTGGACATTTAGAGCTATTATGGACATGACCCCACACTTTCCTATATATATGGACTACGGATCAACAACTCCCGTTGATCCACGCGTTGTTGAAGCCATGATCCCGTGGCTCAGAGAACATTTTGGCAATCCAGCTTCTCGAAGCCATGCTTGGGGCTGGGAAGCTGAAGAAGCAGTTGAGAAAGCAAGAGCCCAGGTTGCTGAATTGGTAGGCGCAGATTCACGCGAGATTGTGTGGACATCTGGTGCTACAGAATCCATTAATTTGGCCATCAAAGGGGCTGCGCACTTTTATCAAACCAGAGGCAAACATCTCATCACTGTCAGAACTGAGCACAAAGCAACCTTGGATACGATGAGAGAGCTTGAGCGACAAGGTTTCGAGGTTACATACCTAGAGGTTCAAGAAGACGGATTATTGGACCTTGACCGCCTCAAGGATGCCATTAGATCAGACACAATATTAATCAGTGTGATGCACGTTAATAATGAAATAGGTGTGATTCAAGATATCACTACCATTGGCAATATGTGTCGTGAGCGAGGTATTATTTTTCACGTTGACGCAGCCCAAGCTACTGGAAAAATAGAAATTGATTTAAACACGCTTCCCGTAGATTTGATGAGTCTTGCATCCCATAAGACTTATGGCCCTAAGGGTATTGGTGCACTCTACGTAAGAAGAAAACCAAGGATCAGGATCGAGGCACAAATCCACGGTGGAGGTCATGAGCGTGGCATGCGCTCTGGAACGCTCCCTACTCATCAATGCGTTGGAATGGGCGAGGCATTCAAGTATGCCCTTCTTGAGATGAAGCAAGATTACGCAAAAGCGGTCAAATTACAAAAACGTTTGATAGATGGGCTCCAAGGTATGGAGCAAGTCTTTATCAACGGTAATCTAATTCACCGTGTGCCGCATAACTTAAACATTAGTTTCAACTATGTTGAGGGGGAGTCCTTGATAATGGGAATTAAAGGACTTGCAGTTTCATCGGGTTCTGCTTGTACATCAGCCAGTCTAGAGCCAAGTTATGTTCTTCGTGCATTAGGACGCAGTGACGAGCTTGCTCACAGCAGTCTTCGAATGACAATTGGGCGCTTCACTGAGGAGCAAGAGATTGAATATGCTATTTCAACAATCACCGAGAATGTTGGTAAATTAAGGCACCTCAGTCCTTTGTGGGAAATGTTCAAAGATGGAGTTGATCTGAGTACTATTCAATGGGCGGCTCATTAATCAATTCGGCAACATAGCATTAAAGTTATTTAAAAATAGAATTCTGCAAATCAAGGAGTTATAAACATGGCTTACAGCGAAAAAGTTATTGATCATTATGAGAATCCCCGCAATGTAGGCTCCTTTGAAAAGGGAGATGACTCTGTAGGAACCGGAATGGTGGGTGCTCCAGCCTGCGGGGATGTAATGAAGCTCCAGATTAAAGTTAATCCACAGACCGGAGTGATTGAGGATGCCCGTTTTAAGACATATGGATGCGGCTCAGCTATTGCTTCCTCCTCACTTGTTACTGAGTGGGTAAAGGGCAAGACTTTAGATGAAGCTGCAGCTTTGAAGAATAGTCAAATTGCTGAAGAGTTGGCATTGCCACCAGTAAAAATTCATTGCTCCATTTTGGCAGAAGACGCCATAAAAGCAGCTGTAGATGATTACAAGAAAAAGCATACTCACTAATATTTAGCCAGCCAGAAATTTACCAGCAAGATTTTTTACATAGTTAAACTCCCAAAAAATGTCAGTCACTTTAACCCCAGCCGCTGCAAAGCATGTCAACAGATACCTTACCAAAAGAGGCAAAGGCGTGGGCGTTCGTTTAGGCGTAAAGACAACTGGATGTTCTGGTCTTGCCTACAAGCTTGAATATGTAGATGAATTATCCCCAGAAGACGTGGTCTTCGAAGACCAGGGTGTCAAGGTACTAGTTGACCCCAAGAGTTTGGCGTACATAGACGGTACTCAACTCGATTTTGTCAGAGAAGGGCTCAACGAGGGATTCAAATTCATTAACCCAAACGAGCGTGATAGGTGTGGTTGTGGAGAATCTTTTAGAGTTTAATGTGAACAACTCCTCACAGGATTCATCTGTTATTGATTTGCAGTCAACCGATTTTGAATTATTTCAACTGCCCGCCAAAGCTCAAATTGACCTAGTCGTATTATCTGCACGCTGGAGAGAGTTGCAAAGTGCAACTCATCCAGACCGATTTGCAAGCATGGGCCAAAGCGCAGTTCGAATTGCAATGCAATATTCAGCGCGTATCAATGAAGCTTATCAAAGATTAAAGGTGGCACAAACTAGGTTCGCTTACCTTTGTGAGATAAACGGAGTTCCAATTCAAGCTGAGAGCAATACATCAATGCCACTCGAGTTTTTAAATCAGCAAATGATTTGGCGAGAAGCTTTAGAGGATTCAAATTCGGTGCAAGATCTGGAAGTGCTTCAAGAGGAAGTCACCGCTTTAAAGGTAAAGCTTGAGTCAGATTGCTTGAACTCTATTGACTTTGAAAACGACTATAAATCTGCCTCTCAAATCGTTCGATCAATGATGTTTGTGAACCGATTTCAAGGTGATATTGATAAAAAAATTGATCGTCTAGAGCAAGATTAAGAGAAAATTATTTTTCTTAAATTAATACTCTAATTTTTATTAAACTAGTGCTTTATTTTTTTCTTATTCTTAAATCTTTTACTTAAACTCAATTTAGCATTCGGCTACTAGATATGGCACTTTTACAAATTTCAGAACCAGGGCAGGCCCCCAATCCACATGAAAGACGAATCGCGGTAGGTATAGATTTAGGGACAACACATTCACTAGTTGCCAGCGTAAGAAATTCAGTTGCTGAATGTTTGCCCAATGACAAGGGGCAGGTCATGTTGCCCTCTGTCGTTAGATACTTGGAGGGGGGAGGGCGTCAGATTGGATTTGATGCACTGGCTCACAGGCATCTGGATCCAACCAACACGGTTGTATCTGTGAAAAGATTTATGGGTCGTGGACTGAATGATATTAATAATTTAAACGACATTCCATTGTCTTTGATTGATAAACCTGGAATGTTAACTATTCAGACGCGAGCAGGTGAGAAGTCCCCAGTAGAGGTGAGTGCCGAAATCTTAGCAACGCTTCGATACATAGCTGAAGATACTTTTAACGATGATATCTTTGGCGCTGTTATTACGGTTCCTGCGTATTTTGATGATGCCCAAAGACAGGCCACCAAGGATGCTGCAGAAATGGCGGGACTCAATGTTTTAAGACTTATTAATGAGCCAACTGCTGCTGCTATAGCTTACGGATTGCAAAACGAGAGTGAGGGAACTTACGCTGTATTTGATTTGGGAGGGGGTACCTTTGATATATCAATTTTGCAATTGAGTAAAGGCGTATTTGAAGTAATAGCAACGGGAGGCGATTCCCATCTAGGTGGAGATGATTACGATAGGTCATTAATGCATTGGGCACTGGAGGCGTCATCGGTTGAATTTAGCTCAGTCTCTAATTCTGACAAAGCAATACTCCTTGCTACTGCACGCCAAGTTAAAGAGCAATTAAGCAAGGACACAGGTACGAACTTTGAAGCTGTACTTGATAATGGTGTCAAAATCAAAGCTTTCATAACCAGAGAAGTGTTCACGCAATTAGTAGCTTCACTTAATCAACGTGTGTTGAGCTGCGTTAAGAAAACTCTGAGAGATGCATCTTTAAAGGCGGCAGATGTTGATGGTGTTGTGATGGTAGGTGGCTCAACCCGGATGCCTCACATTCAACAAGCGGTTAAAGAGTTGTTTAGTCAAGATCCTTTGATTAATGTGAATCCTGATGAGGTTGTTGCACTCGGAGCAGCTATTCAGGCCGATCAGCTTGCAGGGAACGTAAATGCTGAAAATGCCCTTTTGCTGTTAGACGTCATTCCATTATCCTTAGGGATCGAGACCATGGGCGGATTGGTTGAGAGGATAGTTCCTCGCAATCAAACGATTCCTACTGCGATGGCTCAAGATTTCACTACCTACAAGGATGGGCAAACGGCTCTCTCACTTCACGTTGTACAAGGTGAGAGAGATATGGTGTCAGATTGCCGTAGCTTGGCTCGTTTTGAGCTAAGGGGTATCCCGCCCATGACAGCGGGTGCGGCTAGAATTAGAGTTACATTCACGGTGGATGCAGATGGCCTACTCAGCGTTGAGGCTAAAGAATTGCAAAGCGATGCAGTCGCAAAAATAGAAGTTAAACCATCCTACGGTCTGAGTGATGAAGAAATTGCAAGGATGCTTCAAGACGGATTTTCAACAGCTGAACAAGATAAAGCTTCAAGAGCACTTGCAGAAGCTAAGGTTGATGCTGATCGTTTGATACTCGCAACTAAGAGTGCTCTTGCGGTTGATGGTGACTTAGTTGACAAAGAAGAGTTAGAGACGATCAATACACTATTTACACAAATTGAGAAAGCCTCAAGTAGCTCTGATCATGTATTGATCGAGTCATTAAGCACTGAGCTTGGTAGGGTTACAGAGTCCTTTGCAGCAAAGCGAATGAACCGCGGGATACATAAAGCCTTAACAGGCAAGACAATAGAATCAATCTAATCATGATCAACATTAAAATACTACCTCACGCAGAATATTGCCCAAAGGGTAAAGACATACAAGTCCAAAGGGGAACAAGCATTTGTGAAGCTTTACTGGAAAATCAGATCAATATAGAGCATGCCTGTGAAATGAGTTGTGCTTGTACGACTTGCCATGTGGTCGTTCGCGAGGGTTTTAAATCCTTAAACGACTTGGATGAGACTGAGGAGGATTTACTAGATATGGCTTGGGGTCTTGAGCCAAACTCAAGACTGAGTTGCCAGGCCATAGTATCTGGAACAGATTTGGTTATAGAGATTCCAAAATATACGATCAACCATGCTAAAGAGAATCACTAGACTTTACTAATTGTTTTATTACTTTTTGGATTTTTAAATATTTTATGAAAAGCAATCGTCTTATTTTTCTGGATACAGAGACTACGGGCTTATCACCAGAAAACGGTCATAAGATTGTTGAGATTGGGTGCGTTGAATTAGAAAATCGTCAACTTACAGGAAACAATCTTCATTTCTACATTAATCCAGAAAGACAGAGTGATGAGGACGCCCTCAAAGTTCACGGTATCAGTGACGAATTTTTACAAGAACAACCCAAATTCTCGCAATTGGCCAAAGAGATTGTTGACTACTTAAGAGGCGCTGAGGTATATATTCACAACGCCCCTTTTGATGTGGCTTTTTTAGATAAAGAGTTGTCACTTTGTGGATTTGACTCTTTTGCTAATTACGTTGCCTCCATTACGGATACGCAAATGATGGCCAAACAACTTTTCCCCGGGAAGAGAAACTCACTAGACGCCCTGTGCGATAGGTATGGGGTAGATAACTCCAATCGAAAACTGCACGGCGCTCTGTTAGATGCTGAGTTACTCGCAGATGTCTATATCTGCATGACCAGGGGGCAAGATTCACTTTTGATGGAGGTATCCTCTGAGAGGGAACAAAAGGTTAACGTGCCTAAGAATGATTTATCAAAGATTAACTTGCAAACCATTTTTGCTAGTGAACAAGAGCTAACTGAACACGCAAGCGTTTTAGCCCAGATAGACAAATCAAGTAATGGTAATACCGTTTGGAAGTCTGCCCAGCAATCGCAAATTTAGTTATTGCAATTATTTACGTATACTATCTCTTTGCTAATAGGCTAAGTTTAGTGTGACATAATCCCCCTAATCATTTCGTACGCTTCATACTTTAGGGCGATTAACTCAGCGGTAGAGTGCCACCTTCACACTGCGTAACTACGCTTTTTTGTGTGTGAAAAAAATTCAAAAATTCCTTAATAAATTCAAGCTTCTATAGCTACATGCTGTAGTGGCTTATTAGGACAAAAGTAGTATAGTGCGACTATACTACTTTTATTAGATTTTTCTTTGTCTTTTCTGTGATTAATATATAGAAATGATAAATGAAATTTTTTGTGAAAATGATTCATTTCATTCTCAAAAAATATACAAACGCTACTATGTCATAATAGAGAGCTTGTAAATCTGGGTCGTTAACTCAGCGGTAGAGTGCCACCTTCACACGGTGGAAGCCAGTGGTTCGATCCCACTACGACCCACCAGATTTTCAAAAAAACGTATAAATTTTTAAGCCCTACAAGCTA
>CAIWAO010000071.1 GCA_903910745.1 uncultured Burkholderiales bacterium | reverse complement strand
TGGAATGTTTATATTTACATTACTTGCTATTGAAATTTTTTCAGACAGTGGTGTTGAATTAATTAAACTATTGGTATCACTTTTTTTAGGAGGATCAATAGGCGGACAGATCGGCAGACTCATAGCCTATGTCTTGAGTGCTAGTCAAGCAAATAGCTCAGGTCTTCGAGATATCAGAGAGATAAGCAAATGGTTCAACAAAATGCATGCTTTCGATCCGCTTGACTATATCGATGTGTCTAGGGGCGTTTTTGTGGGGTTAGAGGAGGCTTTGGATCAGGAGTCTGAAACTAGGAAAGAGATACGAGCACCTATTTATGTTCCTTGGCCACTCTTTCGGGAAACTCATGCTCAAATCTTAGGCTCAACTGGCAGCGGTAAAGGTGTTTCACTTGGTGTTTTAGGATATCAATTTGTTTTAAATAAAGAGGCTCTCATTGTTTTTGATCCTAAAGGGGATGCCCGTTTACCCTTGGTGTTGAGTTTGGCGGCTAAACAAAGCGGACAAGAATTCATTCATCTAGACTTGCAAGCCGCAGCATCAGCGCAGTTCAATATTTTAGAGGGAGCTTCTGAAAATGAGATAGAAGAGCTATTGGTTGCAGGTCTTGGGTTGCAACCATCGGGGGGAGAGGGAAACTATTACCGAGGGATTGATCAAGATGCAGCCGAGCAGGTCTCAAAAATTGCAACCGCGAGGCAGCTCACCCAAATCATTACGCTCCCTCATTTACTTGAGATCGCACAATTAAGCAAGCAACTCAGTAAGGCTGATAATTTTGTAAGAAGACTTAGGCAGGTTTGTGAGTTACGGGTCATTCAAACCACACACGGAATTGGAATCTCAGAGCATATTGGACGCGGTAACGTCATTTATATAAGAGGCAGTACGGATAATCACCGAGTGAAAATGCTTCAAACAATGCTTCTTATTCGTATTTTGCAAATCATTAAGACGCGTTATATTTTGGACTCCGTCTCGCAGCAAAAAAGACCAGTTTGTATGATTTTGGATGAGTTCAAGCACTTACTTTCTCCCGTAGCTTTAGATATGTTGGGCGTAGTAAGGGAGATGGGCTGTCACGCTTTACTAGCCCATCAGTCTTTAGCTGACTTGGCGGCCTGTCCTGGGTTGGACCGACGGGACGTTGAACCCGTAGTGGTTGATAACGCAACTTTAAAACTTGTTTTTAGGATTGGAGATGAGCAAGCAGCAAAAGGTTTTGCGAACAAATCAGGTCAGCAACGGACCTACAAAGAGTCAATTAAATCAGCAGGGGATGGGCTAGGCGAGGATAAAAGTTGGAGTGAGGTGCAGCATACACGGATCAGCCCGGATTTGTTTTTACATCTTCACAGACCAAGTGAGGGCAAAGCACCCTTTACTGCTGGCGTCTTGTTTGGACAAGGCTTGGCTAAGCTTTTCACACTCTCCCCAATTCTGGTAAGCGGCCTTCTTGCGCCGCCCATCAAAGCGCCAGGGCACACAACGATAGCCTCAACCCGTCTTGAAGATTTGATTTAATAAGCGTTATTTTATTATGCAACTTAAATTATTAGCCCCCACAAAAGTTGAGATGCAATTTTTAACGCTCAGATTTTTGAAATCTGAATCTTGGTCCAATACAAATAATCTTTGCGAACTATTACAAATTAGCTCTAGGCTATTAACTGGTGTTTTGAGCCCTATGATCAAAGAAAAATTAATCAAATCGGTGATGCAACAAATCATGGGTGGTGAAACCCAACTTTACGGAATTACGAACGCTGGCTATATCTGCTTAGCCGAGCATGAGAAATCAATAAATGGTTTAAGTGCTCTAGGTGCAGAATCAAAGCATGAAATGCTTACTCACCGTATCTCTCCAACTTTTGTGCCTCACCGACTTGATATTCAAATGTTGAAGATCAGGGCCGAGAGGGCAGGGTGGACAAATTGGATTACAGCAGATCTTGGGAGGACTTTGATAACTGAGCCCCTGAGAGAAGTTCAGGTTGGGGCATCCCATATAGAAGGGTCCTTTAGGCCGGATGCCTGGTGTACGGATCTCTCAGGGCAACGGGTATGTGTTGAATGTGAAAGAACCATGAAATCAAAGATAAGGTACTCTCAAATCTTGTGTAACTATTTACTGGCCTTGAAAAGGGGAGAGTTCGAGAGGGTTATTTGGGTATGTCCAGAGCAAAAATTAAAACAAAACTTACAAAGCGTGATCACCTCTATCACTCACGTGGAGATAGGATCCTTGGAGATCGTAGTGCCAAGAAATAGATTTGATCAGTTTAGTTTCATGACATTTGATGAATGGGCGACATAGCACCCCAAAGTCTGGTCTTTAAAAGCCCACTGGAGGTCTTCTGCCCTCTGCTAGTGACTTTGTTAAGATACGTTTTTTGGCTCCCATGGAATAGCCCTCGGCCATTCCCTCTGCTGCACCGCCCACAATTTTGATCAACATAAAGCCTATCACTATGGGGAAGAAAACAATAGCTGCAATATAAAGCATCACGCTCTCCAAATCGAATTTTTTAAATAGTTCTGAAAAATTCATGATTGACCCTTGTTGTATGAATTCAAAATCCAGTGTTAATAATGACTATCGACACGAATGGAGAAATCTTGAATTCTTTACGAGAATTAATAATCTGGAGCCTGATCTTAGGTTTCAGGGTTGAGAAATTCTCAGGGTTGAGGCTAATATTTACCGTGTCTACCAGGCACAAACGAAGTAAAGTAGTTGTTGCTCGTTTCTATTGTTCTTTGCTGGAATCCACTCAGATGAGTAGTCCATCGAACGAACCACTTTGCCGGTGCCCATCCGGTCTGAGTAGCCTACCGCATTCAGGGATTTTGCCATGGCCGTATCACAATCAAATTCTTCAAAGGATCTGATGGATCTTTGGCCAGAGGAGTCCGTATTGCGTAGATCGTATAGAACGTCCATTCTCTTATTGCGTCCAATACGGACAATCGTCCCTGTGTCAGCGTAGACACTTACATCCATATTTTCAGTTATTTTCATCCAAAACGCATAGCACTCTTGTGATGATATAGCCAAGAGTGCAAGGGTGAGGAGGACTGTTTTAGTTGAAGTCTTGAAGGATGTAAAAATTTTCATTCACAAATTTTAATCAAAAATATTCAATAATTATTGATTGTTCTTGGGTCTTTTTTGGAGTGATCAGCAGCAATGAAGAGGTACATTGCAGGAACCACAAAAAGTGTAAACAATGTACCGATGGAGAGTCCAGTAAAGATAACAAGTCCCATTGAGAAGCGACCTGCTGCACCTGCACCAGAAGCAATCACCAGTGGAATCACACCAAAGACCATTGCTGAGGTGGTCATCAAAATGGGTCTTAGCCGGATACCAGCAGCTTGTTCGATGGCAAGTCGCTTTTCAACCCCTTTCTTTTGTAATTGGTTCGCTACTTCAACGATCAAAATACCGTGCTTACTAATCAACCCCATCAAAGTTACCAATCCTACCTCAGTGTAGATGTTGATAGAAGTTAAACCCAGGAATATGAATATCATGGCACCAAAAAGAGCAAGCGGCACGGACACCAATATCACCACTGGATCCCTGAAGCTCTCAAATTGTGCTGCAAGTGCTAAAAACACAATTACGACTGCGAACAAAAGTGTGATGACAAAGCCGCCTGACTCCTTAACGTACTGTCTGGATTGACCAGCATAATCTACGCTGTAGCCTGTAGGTGCAACTTCCCTGACTGCGTTTCTCATGAACTCTAAAACCTCACCTTGCGAGGCGCCGGCGACACCGATGATGGTTGCAGAATTTAATTGCTGAAACCGATTAATGGATTCTGGAACTACATCGAACTTGATTGTCGCAACAGTACTGGCTTGGATGAGTTGACCATTGGGTAATTTGATTGAGAAATCAAGTAGGTTGGACGGGTTTAATCTGTCGACTTGTTGCACTTGGGGAATGACTTTATAGGATCTCCCACCGATCGTGAAGTAATTGACATATCCGCCTCCGAGGCCCGCGCTCATTGCATTACCAACATCCGCTTCAGAGAGTCCGAGTGCTGCAATCTTGTCTCTGTCCACAACCAAGGTGGCTTGGGGCTTATCTACTTTTAAGTCTGCATCGACAAAATAGAATTTACCCCACGCTCTTGCCTTATCCATGACTTGCTGAGTAACAAGGTTTAAATTTTGATATGGCTCAGTGGTGGAGATCACAAATTGAACGGGTAGGCCAGAGGAGCCGGGCAGAGCAGGAAATTGGAATGCGGCCACCCTGGCACCAGCAATCGTATTCCACTTCTTTTGCAGATCAATTTGCATCTCTTTAGCGCTTCTGGTTCTCTCGTCCCAGTTCTTAAATATAACGCCACCAATACCAGAATTGACAGTTGGCACCCCCGTGATCTGAAACATTTGCTGGTACTCAGGCATTGTCTTTGCGATCTTGAAGACCTGGTCCGCGTAGGTCAGCATCTGGTCGGATGTGGAGGTTGGGGAACCTACAACCTGAGAGATCACAATCCCTTGGTCCTCCTCAGGGGCAAGCTCAGACTGTGACATCTTAAACATAAGCACCAACAAAGCCATCAGCAAGGCTCCCATCACAATCAGGACTTGCCAGGTTTGAAGGGAACTGTGAAGCATCTTCAAATAACGAGAGTGAACAAGCTCAAAAGTGTGATCAATCTTTTTTACAAAATTACTCTCTGAATCACTTTGCTTTAAAAACCTTGAACACATCATCGGAGACAACGTCAAAGCAACAATTCCGGATATGGTTACTGATCCTGCTAAAGTAAACGCAAATTCAGTGAACAAAGCACCTGTTAATCCGCCCTGAAAACCAATAGGAATGTAGACCGCAATTAGCACTAGAGTCATTGCTAGGATAGGACTACCTAATTCTCTAGCCGCGAGAAGAGCAGACTCGAAAGGAGTTTTACCTTCCTCCTTCATGTGCCGGTCAACGTTTTCAACGACAATAATTGCATCGTCAACGACCAGTCCAATCGCTAGTACCAGGGCCAACAGAGTCAGCAAGTTGATGGAGTAGCCAAGTACCAACATCATTAAGAATGTGCCGATGAGTGACAAAGGCATCGCGATCACAGGAATGATCACAGCTCTGAAATTGCCGAGAAATAAGTAGATAACTATTGTTACGATGAGCAACGCTTCAGCTAGTGTCTTCATCACCTCAAAGATAGACGTATTGATAAATGAGGTTGAATCGTAAACAATTTCGCCAGTTAGACCATTAGGCAGTTGATCATGAATGCTTGGAAAGACTTGTTTGACTCTTTTGGCAACGTCCAAAATATTGGCTTCTGGGGCAACCTTGATACCTACGAAGACGGAGCGAACTCCGCTAAATGCTACGTTGAAATCGTAATTCTCCGATCCCAAACTAACAGTTGCAATATCCTCTAACCTAACAATGGAAGTTCCATTTTGTTTGATGATTAATTGTTTAAATTCATCTACTGAGTGAAGATCCGTTCCCGCTGTCAGAGGAATCGTAACCATTTGTCCTTTGGAGGCTCCAAGCGTTGCTAAGAAATTATTGCTAGCTAGGGCGCTGTTGACCTCAGGCGCAGTCACATTGTGAGCCGCCATTTTGGAGGAGTCTAACCATGCACGGAGGGCGAAAATTCTGCCCCCTAAGATTTCTGCGGTTTGAACCCCTTCAATGGAATCGAGTTTTGGTTTGACGACACGAATTAAATAATCAGTTACGTTATTGGTCGGTAGTACATCACTATAAAACCCAAGGTACATGGCATCCGTCGTTTGGCCCATTTGTACCGTAAGTACGGGTTGTTGCGCCTGAGCTGGTAATTGATTGCGCACACTAGCGACTTGAGTGTTAATCTGGGTTAAGGCACGGTTGGCATCATAGTTTAGTTGCAAGGTCGCTGTTATGGTTGAGACCCCACTTGTGCTACTTGAGGACAGATAATCAATTCCCTGAGCCTGTGCAATCGCCGATTCTAGGGGCTGTGTAATAAAACCTGCAACAGACTGTGCATCAGCACCAAAGTAAGTCGTGCTGATGGTTACAACTGCATTTTGAGTTTTAGGATATTGATTAACAGGGAGACTAAAAATTGCTCTCAGACCCAAAACCACAATGAATAAGGAGACGACAGAGGCCAGTACGGGTTTGCGGATGAAGATATCAGTAAAGTTCATTTTTTTAAAATCCCACTTGGGGTGTTGCGCTTACTTCTCTTGCGGAGTGGGGTTCGGACTATTTGCAGGTAAGACGGTGTTGTCTATGATCAGCGGGGTATCGTTCTTTAACTTAATCATCCCGCTTGTTACAACATCTTGACCTGGTTCTATCCCTTTAAGAATAGCGACCTGATCTCCCCTGGTTTCACCCGTTGTAACAAAGACTTGTTTGGCAACCAAGGGTTTTTTACCATTCGCATCTTCTTTGTCAGATGGGCTTGCTATGAAAACTGTTGAACCGTAAGGGTTGTAGGTAATTGATGTTTGCGGTACCGTCAAATATTTCTTTTTGGCTCCTACCAAAACGTTTACATTTGCAAACATTCCAGGTAACAGTAAATGATTTGAGTTTTCAAGGGTTGCTTGAACGAGGATATTACGCATTGCAGTATCTACTTTAGGATTGATTGCTGTGATACGAGCTACAAAAGTTTTGCCAGGATAAGAGTCGCTGGTGACGTTTACGGTTTGTCCAGTTGCGATTTGGGACAGCTTTTGTTCAGGCAAATAAAAGTCAACATACAAAGAGTTGATATTTTGAATAGGAACAATTTTGTCACCTGGGTTCAGATATTGACCAGGAATGACGGTTGTAATTCCTAATTTCCCAGTAAAAGGAGCTTTGATAGCTTTCTTCTCAAGGATTGCAAGTTGTTGATCGGCAATTGCCTTTTTGCTCTTTAAATCGGCTAGGTCGTTGTCGACCTGAGCTTGCGAAATAGCTTGAGCAGCTAGTTGGGCTTGATCTCTTTTGAGGACCACTTCAGCAAGCTCGGCGGCTGCGCTTGCAGAGCGCCAAGCAGCATTATCGGAATCCGCATTGAGCTGAATTAGAAGCTGACCAGCCTGCACCTCATCGCCAGAGCGAAAATTCACGCTGCGAACGAGACCAGCAATTTCGCTGGATAAATCAACCCCTTTTGTAGGAGACAAAGATCCGATCGCGGAGATTTGAGGTTGCCACTCAAGCAACTCTGCTTTGATGGAAGTCACAGTTTGTGGTCCGGGCTTTGGTGCACTAGCGATCAGTTTTTGAATGTGCAAATAAAAACCCAGCCCCAAGGCCACGATTAACAACAGCACTGCGCCGAGCATGATGAGCATGCGTTTGGTCATGATATTAAAACTCTCAAATTAAGTGGATTTAGATAGGGAAACATTTATAGTCAATCAACTTCAGTGCTGATTGATAGAACCGGGTGTTGATAAAGCAAGATTTGAAGCATCATTTGATTTTTTCGATTCTTGATTCGACTCGTTATGACTAACATTTGTCGATTTGACCCACCACCCACCCCCCAATGATTGGAACAGTGCGGCGGTATCGGCATAACGAGCGGCTTTGGCCGTAATTAAACCAATTAATGCTTGTTGATAAGTTCTTTGGGCGTCAAGTAATGAAAGGTAGCTTGTCGCCCCAAGTTGGTACTGTTTTGTACTTAATTCCAATGCTTCTTTGGATATAGCCTCTACCTGAGCTTGAGCATTTAAAGTTTGCGTGTCCTCATCAAGAGCCCTAAGAGCGTCAGCTACATTTTGAAATGCACCAAGAACTGTTGCTTTGTATTGTTGGGCTGCTTGTTCGTATGACGCTTTTGATGCTCTAAGCTTTGCACTCAGTGCTCCAGCATTAAATATGGGTGCCGTAACTCCGCTAGCAACGTCCCAAAAGTATGTAGATCCTTTGAAAAGATCCGCTTGTTGGGATGAAGATGTTCCGTAACTACCAGAGATATTAAATTGTGGGTACTGGTTGGCTGTTGCTACTCCCACCTGAGCGCTTGCTTGATGAAGTAAAGCCTCACTCGCTTTGATATCAGGTCGTTGTCTTATCAAGTCAGAGGCAAGTGAGACAGGTAACTCTTGAGGCAAGTCGATTGAGTCTAAGTCAAACTCCGCCTCCACAGACTCACTTGGGAGCAGCCCAGCGTAAACAGAGAGTTGGTGACGAGTTTGCGCCAAAGATTTCTCAAGAGCTGGCAAACTGGCCCGTGTTTGAGCAACAATGTTAATTTGCTGTAGTACTGGAGCACGACCAATGGCCCCCATTGCAAATTGTTTTTGTATAACGTCCAATTGAGTAGATTGTGCTTTAAGCAGCTCTTTGGTCACTTTTATTTGCTCTCTAAGTGAGGCCTCCTTAATGGAGGTAGTTACGACGTTAGAGGTCAACGTCAAGTAGGCCGCCTCAAGTTGGTAGGACTGATACTCCATTTGAGCTTTTTGGCTTTCAAGAAGTCTACGATTAGCGCCAAAAATATCAAAGTTATAGCTCACATTGACAGAGGCATTAAGCAAGCCAAGGACTGCACCTTGTGCACTGGGCGTGCCAGCCTGTTGAGCTTGAAGTAGGTTAATTTTTTCACGCTGTGATGTAAGGCTACCGGTGACGCTAGGTACCATTAAGCTACCGAATTGGTAGTTGTATATTTCAGCTGCAGATTTCAGCGAAGATTGCGCAGCAAGTAAGTTTGGGTTATTTTCCAAAGACTTGGTAATAAGACGGTTTAAGGCTTCGTTGTGAAACAGTACCCACCACTGGGCAGGGATTTGACCTCCAGGGACAAATTTTTGTTTCTTTGTAGACCCCACTCCAGGGTCTAACTGCTCAGGTAATGGGCTTTGGGTGTAGCTGAACTTGGTAGCTGTTTCGGGAGCTTTGGGGGGAACGAAATCCGGACCAACTGCACAACCCAAAAGGGCGGTAACAATAGCCAATTGAGCTACTAAGTTTTGTTTTTTTAGCTTAAATGGGACCGAATAAGTTATGTTCGGCAAAGTTGATTTTTTTAACATCATAGAGTCGTGCTTTTGCTCGGTGGCGGTTTTCGCGTCTAAGATGCGTATCATGCCACATAGTAACCCTTGGTTATGTGTTAAAGGTTATGTTCTTTCAATCAATTTAGGTTTAATAGATTTAAACAGGCAATGACTAAAATTAATTCAAAAGAATTAAAAAAAGGTCGATAGAGATGACTCTAGCGACCTTTTACCCTAATTGAGTGTAATTTAGTATTATTTGCTTACTTTCTCAGATGGATCTAATCATTACTTTCTTAAATTTAACCACACCACCTGCATATTGCAATGCGATAGGGCCACCTTTCAATAAATTATCGTTGGTCACGTCCACAGTTTTAACACCGTTAAAGTAAACCACCAAATGGTTTCCTTTGGCTGTTATGTCAAAGGTATTCCAGTGGCCACCTGCCTTAGGCATAGGGATTACTTTGGCCACATTGACGATTGAAGCAGTGCCGTAGGACGGATCTGGTCGCTTATCAAAGATGTTTACTTCGTAGGCATTTACTGCATTAATTTTTGTTGGATCGCTGACCCTAATAAAGATGCCGCTGTTGGCGTCATCATCAACCCAAAATTCCGACTGTATTTGGAAATCTTGATAGTTTTTTGTTGATACAAGGAATCCGTTTCCAAGCTCAGCTTGGGCAAGTCCCGACTCGGTTAGTCTCCAATTTGCATTTCCAATTGCAGTCCAACTGTTTAAATTTGTGCCGTCAAAAAGTGTCTCCCATGGAGCTTGTGAGTTAATTTGCGCCGGGCTACTAGCGACTGTTGACAATTCTGCGCAGCTACAAAGCATTAAAGCGGCGAAAGCGGTACTTAATTTTAAAAAAAACGGACGTCTCATTTTATGTTTCCTTTTTGTGTTTTTTTGCCCATCCAGGTTCTATAGCTTAGAGGGAAAACATTTCTTTTCAATAAGGGAAAACAATAGTGCCCGAATTTAGTCTCCTGTCAAATATTTAAATTACTAAGTAATTATTCGACAATTTTGAACAGCAGCATAGATAGCACTTTTTTCTCATTTGTAATTTCAAACCCGCACTCCACAGAGCGAGTTGAGTTTTCATAAGTTCTAAAAAGTATGTCCCATAATGGTATACCGTAGTTGTTGGCATGTTTGTTTTTTTCATGGTGAATTCTGTGCATTTCGGGGCGAACAACGATGTAACCAAGCCATAGAGGAGTTTTTATGTTCGTGTGCTCCCATAACTCGAAAATTCCAACCCAAAATGTAGTCCATATAGCAGCATCAATGTTGTAACCAAGCAGTGCATATGAAACTGCATTGATGATCAGTGTATTGGTTACGAAATCACTGGGATGAGCATAAAAAGCGGTCAATGTCTCTAATCTATAAGTGCTATGGTGGACTTGATGAAAGATTCTCCAAATGAGGTCACTTGAGTGCCTCAAACGGTGCCACCAATAAACAAAAAAAGTAACGCAGTAGTAGCCGATCAATCCTTGAAGGCATACGTTAAGCTCTGTGGTGATCCAATTTTTTCTGAATAAAAAGTTGCAATAAAGTCTAAGCACCTCAAGGTTAGATTCAATCAATTCCCCCAGGACTAAGGTTAGTGATATTCCAACACCGGCAAATAAAAAAGCTCTAATATTCCAGGACCCATCTCTTTGGTAAGCATAGTTAGGCCAAACGCGCTCGGCCGTAATGAGTGCAACTGCAAAACCAACATTAAGTAAGAAAGTCAAAAGAGAGGTTGCCATTGCTTGATTTTTTTAGCGACTGATAAATTAAGGGAATGCTACCGACAGTGCCGAATTCATAAATCAATTTTTTTGAGGCTATCAAAGAACTCTTTGGATTGATCCTCATCCGATCTTGGCCAAGTTCCCTTTAAAGCATGTGCTAATTTTTCTCTTGAACGATTAAGTTCTTGTGGATTTTGGGCCAATTCAAGTGCACGTTGAAAATAGGCTTGTTCTGTTTCGCAAACATTTTCCATTAAGTCCACGTCATTCAAAAGACTAGAGGCTACGCGCGAAGCAAAGCTTGAGCCCCGTAGGGTCACAACCGGGACGCCGCACAAAAGAGAATCTCCAACCGTTGTATGTCCGTTGTAGGGGAAAGTATCTAAAAATAAATCTGCATGTGCGTAGCGGGCAAGGTGATCTTCTAATTTAGGTACCCTAGAGGCAAACACAATTTTATCTTCGCTTACCCCACAACTTTGAGCCGTTTTTATTAAATTAGTCTGGGCTTCTTGTGTCAGTTTCATCAGCCAAAGAACGCTGCCTGGTACTGACTTTAAGAGCTCCATCCAGCAATCAAAGATAGAGGGAGTAACTTTAAAGTTGTGGTTGAAACTACAAAAAACAAATCCCTTTTCAGGCAATCCATATTCACTTTTTGAGAGTGGCAGGGCGCTTGGTTTTACTGAGTTATCCCTAGGCAAATAGCAATGTTCTAATTCTAATATTTTCTCGCTAAATGACTCTCTGTGTTCTGGTGGAACTGTGATCGGATCAACGATTAGATAGTCCACAAAGGGCAGACAAAGCGTTCCGGGAAAACCAAGATAGGTCATCTGTACAGGGCAGGGGCGGTGAGCAAAAACCTCAAGCCTTTCTCCCTCGGTGTGGCCAGATAGGTCAATCAAAATATCGACTTCTAAAGCACGAATGATCTTTGCAATTTCTATGCTTGTCTTGGTTTGACAATCTAAGTAGTGCTCGAATGCACACCTGTAACGCCTCCAAAGCTCACTTTGGTCATTAATTCCTAGTGAAATGCCAATCAGCTCGAAGTCATTTTTACTGGCTTTCTCTATCATAGAGATGAATAGATAACCGACGGGGTGGAGCCTAAAATCTGAGGAAATGAATGCTACCCGTTTCCTGGGGTGCTTGTATTTTTCACCAGTCCAAAGTGGGGTTGGCGTTGATTTGAACTTTTCATTCACATAGCCTTGAGTTGCTTTTTTTACCAGGCGAACATCACCAGAAATACCTGTGAAGGTAAGGGGCGCACAAATTAATGAGCCATCCTCTACGCCGCTTACTATTCTTTTCTGCACTGTATCAAAATCATCCCAGTCACTATTGTGAACCATGCAAAGCATCAACTGCGCGTTTGCTTTAGGTGACTTTGGATCAAGCTCCAAAATACGTTTGAAAATATTGCCTGCTAATTTAAATTCTTTAAATTGGGTTAGCATGACTCCTTGGCTCTCTAAGAGTGAGATATTGTCTGGAATATGCTCGCACGCTTCTACAAGAACAGTTAAAGCATCTTTGTGACGATTTAAAAACTGGAGTAGCGCTGCAATGTTGAGGTAAATTCCGGTATGCTTTGGATCAACTTTTGCCCCACTCCTGTAACAATCCAGTGCTTCACTGTATTGCCCCATGTCTGTGAGTAACTTCCCCTTTGCATGGTAACTTGGAGCAACAGAGGGATGAAATTCGATGGCTTTGCTGAAAAGATTTAAAGCTTTCTCGTTATTGCCATAAGCTATATTAATGATCCCTAATGTGTAAAGTGCTGTAAAGTTCTTGGGGTCTATTTCCAAAGCGCTCAATAATAAATTTTCTGCGCCCGCGTTGTCCCCGCTATTTTGTAACCCGACTCCGCGTGTGGTGAGTGTGATGACTTCTGCTGGCGTATTGATACCGTCAGCAGGCTGAGTTTTCAGCAGCACTTCAACCATCTCCAAATGTGATTTGGCGGCACTCAAACCTGGATCAATACCAAGTGCTTGTTTCACGCTTTTAAGTGACTCCTCGTATTTACCTGTATTTGAGTAAATAATTGACATCGCCAAATGTCCCAAAGCAAACTTTGGACTAAGAGAGAGAAGTTTTTTGATATACCCGTGTGCAATTTCAAAGTTTTTCTCGCTCGACTCTATTGCTCCCAAAGAATATAAAACCGCTGAACTCTTTGGATCTGCTCTAAGTAATTCTAGGAAAATTGCTCTAGCCTGTACTAAATCCCCACCATTTTGAAAACCGATTGCTTGGTTTAAACGCTCCTGAAATACTTTTGGGGAAATTTTGGACTTCATATAAATTTAGTCTTTAGTTTAGGTTGGGGCAAAGTTTTTGGAATTATGTTGACTCTAAGTCACTTAAAGCAGTTTAAATAATCACTGAGGGTTAGGCAATTTTGAGGGGTAAAATTCAATTTTTAGCTTAAAAGTGGAGTTTTATGATTGTATTGATGGTTTTACAAGCACTCTTGGCTATTTTATATTTTTATACAGCTCCTTTTCCAATGACATGGCCAATTTATATAACGCTATTTATCAACATTGGTGGATTAATTAAATTAGGACAAGTTTTTTTGATAAGAGGTGAGGATTTTTTAAATCACATTAGGCTCTTAAGACTGATTTTTACCCTGACACTTATACTACTTGAGTTCTTTATTTACTTGTCACCTGAGCCAGTTGGTCTAAGCGCTTTGCAAGGGTTTATAAATGATGCTGAAGTGTTTGTTACTGGAATTTTAGTTGGCGTACTTTGGCAAGATAGGCTATTGAGTTTAAAACTCACTTTTTCAAATCGTAGTAAAAACTAGTTTAGAAATCTAGTGTCCCAATAAATGCGCGCCCCCTTTCCCGGTCAATCACAAAAGCTTAACAACGCTCTGGTAGCTAAGTTGACACAACTACTTAAGTTAGCTGTCGAAGCTCAAAATGCTGGACTAATTGATAAAGCCAAGTCCTATTATAAGCAGGTGGTTAAATTACAACCTGGAAATTTTGAATGTTGGCATATATTGGCGATTTTTGAATATCAAAACAAAAATTATGTAGATGCATTGGCCCTATTTAAAAAGGTTATTTCCATTCATCCTAGGTATGCGCCTGCACATTGCAACATGGGCTTAGTGCTTCACGAAATTGGGCAGCAAGAGGAGTGCATTTTATGTTACGACAAGGCACTTGCTTTGGATCCGGAATTATCTGCTGCTTACAATAACAAAGGCAATTCATTAAAGGAGTTGGGAAGAACAAGGCACGCATTGCAAAGTTACCTGACTGCAATCAGTTATCAGCCTGATTACGCGCAGGCCCTTTATAACGTCGCAGAGGCTTATAAATTACTTCATGAGTGGTCTCTCTCTTTGCAATTTTATAACCGAGCTATTGCGGCTAAATTTGACTATTCAGAGGCTTACAACAACAGAGGCCTGTTGTTGCAGTTTCTAAACCGAGTAGATGATGCGATCGATAGTTTTAACCGGACAATTGAAATAACACCCCAATATGCTCCTGCTCATAGCAATAAATCACTTGCGTTATTGTTAAAAGGGGACTTTAAGCAGGGGTGGCGCGAGCATGAATGGCGCTGGAAAATGAAAGAGTTCACCTCAGCTCAGCGTCACTTTATCCAACCTCAATGGAGTGGGGAAGAGTCTTTAATCGGAAAAAAAATCCTCATTCACTGCGAACAAGGACTTGGAGATACTTTGCAGTTTTGCAGGTATCTTTCACTTGTTCAGGCTACAGGTGCAGTAGTTTTTGTTGAAGTTCAGGAGTCTTTATATTCGTTTTTGACTCAGATCATGGACATATCCCAACTCATCAAACAAGGAGATACATTACCTAACTTTGACTATCACTGCCCGATAATCAGCTTGCCTTATGCGCTTTATGAACATCATCCTGCAATACCTAGCAAAGATTCTTACCTCAGAGCCGATCCTTCAAGGATAATGTATTGGACTGAAAAGTTGGGTGAGAAACGAAAAAAGCGCTTAGGATGGGTTTGGAGAGGTAACAGGTTTCACCATAATGATGAATTCAGGAGTTTGCCCCTTCAAATATTATTACCCTATTTGAAGCAATTAGGGGAGCACTTTGATCTCTTCGGTTTGCAAAAAGAATTGCCCAATGAAGAGATTGATATCCTAAACGTAACCCCTTATTTTGCGAACCTGACCGATTCAATAAGAGATTTTGATGATACTGCTGCACTTTGCGAGTTAATGGATATAGTGATTACTGTAGACACCAGCGTTGCGCATCTCAGTGGCGCTTTAGGCAGGCCAACCTATCTAATGGTGCCGTATACGCCTGATTGGAGGTGGATGCTCAAACGCAGTGATTCTCCATGGTACCCAAGTTTCAAAATTTTTAGACAAGAGTCCATATTAAACTGGCAGAGCGTTTTGGACTCTATTACAACCGAACTAAATAGCTGTGACTAACCAGGAAAATTTAATATCCAATGACAGTAGTTCTAAAAATCAACCGGATAAGCCTGATTTGAAAAACTCACTAACCTCCCTTCATGCTTTCGTGCTTCTTACTGCGGTCGCCATTTGGGGGACAAATTTTGTCGTCATGAAAAACACGGTCGACGTAATCCCCCCCCTTATGCTGGCAGCCTTAAGGTTCTTCTTCACCTTTTTGCCAGCAGCTTTCTTCATCAAAAGGCCACAAGTTGCACTGAGTAACTTGTGCGGCTACGGATTGTCAATTGGAGTGCTGCAATTCGGATTTTTATATATCGCTGTAAATGGTCACATTACCCCTGGACTCGCCTCATTGGTAGTTCAGTCTCAAGCAATTTTCACAATCGCGATTTCCGCATACCTCAATAAAGAGAGTGTTCGGAGATATCAAATTATTGCCCTTGTTATGGCCATTTTAGGTTTGACCGTCATTGGAGCTCATACAGACACAAGCACCACTTTACTAGGTTTGGGCTTGACTTTGGTTGCAGCAATGGGGTGGACTTGCGGAAATTTATTATCCAAAAAAGCGGTGGGTGTAGACATATTAAGTTACGTGGTTTGGTCGGCTCTTTTCTCGTTTCCTGCGTTACTTGCGCTGTCTTTATGTTTTGAAGGTATCAACAGCTTTGTGGATACCATTCAAAACTTAAACTGGCAAACTTGGACGGGAGTCCTATGGCAGTCATGGGCTAGTACGATTTTCTGTTTTGCGATTTGGGGTTGGCTTCTCGCAAGGTACACAACAGCAACCGTTTCCCCGTTTGCACTTCTAATTCCTATTTTCGGTATGGCAGCATCTTCAATTTTTCTAGGTGAACCACTACCTTTATGGAAATGCGTTGCCGCGCTAATGGTTATTTGTGCGATGTTGTTAAATACTTTTGGACCAAGGTTGCTCTTTTTATGGAAAAAAAATCACCATAAATTATTCACTTAATAAG
>CAIWAO010000070.1 GCA_903910745.1 uncultured Burkholderiales bacterium | reverse complement strand
TACGCCACTCTCCATTGGGACCGGAATCAATAGCATTGCCATTGATTCGAGCAGCACCTACGTTTATGTGACCAAAGGTGGTAATTCATCGGCTATATATACCTTTCAGATACAAGCCAACGGCGCTTTGCAGCAGTTGAGTACTTTGAGTGGGTTTTTTGCTCCTACAGCAGTCGTGCTCAGTCCAGAGGGTAAATTTGCATATGTGATCAATAGTTCACAAGACAACGTTGGTGTTTACTCGGTTAATAATGGCAATTTGACTTTTAGCTCTTATGTGAGCACCGGGCATGTTCCGCACTCCATTGCCTTTTCACCCAGCGGAGCTTTTGCTTATGTGACGAATTACGGAGGGAGTGGAGCACCAGGCACAACCCTGTCTCAGTATTCGGTCAACGCATCTTCAGGTGCTTTGACACCGCTGGGTTCACCTACTGTTATTTCAGGTCACACCAGCTCAGCGGGCCCCTATACGGTCGTTGTTGACGCAAACGGGGGCTACCTTTTTGATGTGAATTACAACGAAAGCTCAGTTTCACAGTACTCAATAAGTGCTTCGGGTAATGTAGGAGCGCTGAGCTCGTCTTCACAGGACTACGTTACAGGCATTTCAAGCCCGACCAGTATTGCAATACATTGAATCGGAAATTTCAATGTGTATTTAGTTGTGTTTTTCTAGTCCTATTTTGCTAGACCTATTTCGCAAGGCTAGGAACCTCTGGTCACTGGCATCCCTACTTGTGCGGCCTCATGAACGCTTACCAGTTTGGCAAGTTCTAATTTTGCAATTGCGTTGCGGTGCACCTCATCTGGACCGTCGGCAAATCTGAGCGTTCTTTGATGAGCATAGGCATAAGCAAGTGGGAAGTCCTCAGATAACCCTCCCGCTCCGTGCGCTTGGATAGCCCAGTCGATGATTTTTGTTGCCATCACCGGCGCTATCACTTTGATCATGGAGATCTCACTCTTAGCAATCTTATTGCCAACCGTGTCCATCATGTAAGCTGCTTTTAGTGTGAGCAGTCTTGCTTGCTCAATCATGATCCTAGACTCAGCAATGCGCTCATGCCAGACCCCCTGAGTTGATAAAGGTTTACCAAAAGCGACTCTAGAGTTTAATCTTTTGCACATCAACTCAAGTGCGCGTTCTGAAACTCCGATGGTGCGCATACAGTGATGTATTCGCCCAGGACCTAATCTGCCTTGTGCAATCTCAAATCCTCGGCCCTCTCCAAGCAGCATGTTACTTAAAGGCACCCTCACGTTTTTAAGTTCAACCTCCATATGACCATGCGGGGCATCATCGTATCCAAAAACCGAGAGCGGCCTCAACACTTTGATGCCAGGGGTATTGGAGGGCACAATAATCATACTTTGTTGGGAGTGGCGGGGCGCTTCAGGATCCGTTTTGCCCATCACAATATACACCGCGCACCTAGGATCTCCCGCTCCTGAGCTCCACCACTTGCGCCCATTAATCACGTAGTGGTCTCCCTCCCTTTGAATCTTGCACTGAACATTGGTTGCATCTGAGGAGGCTACATCGGGTTCGGTCATTAAAAAAGCAGATCTTATCTCTCCCCTTAAGAGCGGCTCGAGCCACTGGACTTTTAGTTCTTCGCTTGCATAACGCTCAAAGGTCTCCATGTTTCCAGTGTCAGGGGCTGAGCAATTGAACACCTCCGCTGCAAAGGGAACTCGACCCATGATTTCACAAAGTGGAGCGTACTCAAGGTTTGAGAGCCCTTGGGGTGCTCGGGTGCTCCTGGGTAAAAATAAATTCCAAAGACCTGCCTTTTGAGCAAGCGGTTTTAGTTCCTCCACAATTCGGGTAGGAATCCAAGCGTTACCGTTGGCTCTGTTATGAGCAATCTCATCAAAAAACTTTTTCTCATTAGGGTAGATATGCTTATCCATGAACGCAAGCAACTGTCCCTGAAGCTGTTTGACTTTGTCGGTGTAATCGAAATTCATTTGAAATCCTATAAAAGTATTTTTTGTATCAGTTTTGAGAGTCTATTGTTTTGGGTGAGAACTGTTCTTTTTAAGAGCTATGAAAGATGCTTTTGTGCATATTGCCACGCAAGTTCAGCCATGGGCCTTGCTCCCGCCGCTGAGGTTTTTGCCTGAGCACTTGAGGCGGTCCCTGCGTCCACACGTTTTGCAATACCTTGCAAAATTGCAGCAATGCGAAACATGTTGTAAGAGAGGTAAAAGTTCCAGTCTTTAGCCAACTCATCGGGAGTGGTTAATCCCGTTCTTGTGCAATAGGACTTAATGTATTCTTGTTCTGATGGAATACCGAGGGACTTTAAATCCAATCCGCCAATTCCCCTGAAAGTGCCCGGTTTGATATGCCAAGCCATGCAGTGATAACTAAAGTCGGCTAACGGGTGCCCAAGAGTAGAGAGTTCCCAGTCGAGTACGGCTTGAACTTGGGGGAGAGCTTGGTGAAACATTAGATTGTCAAGTCTGTAGTCCCCGTGAACTATAGATACCAGATCCATCTGGGGACCAGAGGGTAAGTGTTTGGGGAGCCAATCGATTAAGAGATCCATCTCTGGTATGGGCTGTGTCATGGAGGCCACGTACTGTTTACTCCAGCGACCTATTTGGCGTTCAAAATAATTTCCCGCACGCCCGTAATCTTCCAGCCCAATAAGCTTTATCTCAGCGACTGAAATGCTGTGCAAATCAGCAATGACTTGGTTCATTGCATCATAGATTTGAGAGCGTATGTCAGTGTCTAGTTCGGGTAAATCTTGTTGCCAAAATACTCTTCCCTGAACAAACTCCATGATATAAAAGGCGCGTCCTATCACAGACTCGTCCTCACAAAGCGCGAGCATCTTTGCAACCGGTACCCTCGTGCTTGAGAGTGCTTTCATGACTTTAAACTCTCGCTCAATTGCATGCGCAGACGGCAGCAATTTCTCCTTCGGTCCAGGTTTGGCACGCATCACATAGGTAAGATTGGGTGTGATCAGTTTGTAGGTCGGATTGGATTGCCCACCTTTAAACATTTCAACCTCAAGAGGGGCAACAAATCCTTCAATGTGCTCACCCATCCATCTCTCAAGTGCAGGTAAATCAAAGCGGTGAGCCTCGCTCACCGAGGAGGAGCCACTAAAACGTTCATCCGGACTTTGGGTTGTATTTTGTGATGTACTTTGTGAAGTACTAGATGCGCTTGATTCTTGCTGTGCCATTGCGGGGGAGCTCAGGTTAATTAGATTTTAGAAATTATTTATAACTAGGAGACTTTTTATCCAAAAACGCTTGTATTCCAATACCCGCATTTTCGTGGTGCAAGTTGTTTACAAAATGGTCCCGCTCATGCTGCATGTGCGTGATGAGGTCTTGTGAGCTTGATGCGTTAATGAGCTCTTTGATGCTTGAAGTTGCGTTCGCCGCTCTGGCATTAAGTTTTTTAGAAAGATTAAGAGCCGCGTCAAACGCTTGACCTGCATGAGTTAATTCATAGATCAGTCCGTGTTGATTGAGCTCGGTAGCGCTGATTCTCTCCCCAAGTAATAACCAGCGAGCTGCAAGTTGACGAGGCAAAAGTCGACTCAAATGCCAAGAAGCTCCCCCATCAGGGGAGAGACCTATGTTGCTGTAAGAGGTGGCAAATACAGACTCTTGACTTGCAACTATAAAGTCAGCCATCAAACATAAAGAAAATCCTGCCCCTGCAGCAGCGCCCTCTACGGCTGCGATAACGGGTTTGGGAAAACTTCTAATCGCCTCCATCCAACTGTGTAATCCATCAATACTTTCTGATTGATGTTGCCTGGGCAGTTCACGGTTGGTTTGGAGCCTTTTTAAGTTTCCACCAGCACAAAAATTCTCTCCCTCTCCAGTCAATATGACAGATCCAATATCTGGGCTTGAATCAGCGGCGTTTAGGGCCTCTAAACCTGCTGCGTAGATGCTCGGGCTTAGTGCATTGCGGTTCTCTGGATCACAGAGCGTGAGGATCAATGTCTGATCGATCGTATGACTTTTAAGCTGTGCAGGCATCAGAGAACTAATTTGCAAATGTTGGTAGTTAGGAAACTAAAAAAACGGTTGGAAAATCAGAAGTAGTGCATTGGAAAAATCATCTGAACAGGGCTTTAATACACTCAATTAAATTTTTTGAATCAAGTGGGTAACCCAGTCGATAGCTTAACCTCTTAATTTTCTTTTTGCATTAGGCTAATTCCCAATGCGCCTCTGCGCCTGAGCCAAGGAGATGGCCTATAGCGCTGATCCCCATAAACGGTTTGTAAGTTAAGCAATGTCTCAAGTACGTTGTCAGGCCCCAATTGATCTCCAAGCTGCAACGGTCCAAGCGGGTACCCAAGTCCAAGCGTGACCGCTGTGTTTAAATCCTCCGGCGAACATACCCCTTGCTGACACATGTCACTTGCAATATTCACAATTGTTGCAATAACTCGCTGAGTTATAAACCCTCCACTGTCCCTTATGACGCTGACTGGCTTACCGTCTTTGGAGAACAAAGCAAAGGCAGCCTCCCTCATATCATCTCGGGTTACTGGATTGGTTGCAATGACTCGCCTTTTTGTTGACTCATCTGGAATGAGCATATCAATCCCGACCGTTCTAGCAGGATCCAATCTTTCTAAGACAGCAACCGTTGTGACGTCTAAGCCTAAGGGCGCCACTAGGCACAGGGCCTCATTGGAGGGGGATGCGGCAGTTTCAATGCTGACCCCAAAGTCCTTAAGCATCTGCAGAAGACTTGCTCGACGGGCCGCTCTAGTGGACACCCAAACAGGGGGGAATTTATCTAGTTTGGGCGCAACAGGTTGTGGAACTGATACTTTTTCACCGTTATCGTATTTATAAAATCCTTCACCTACTTTTTTACCAACCATACCTCCAGCCAACCTTTGTGCGGTGATGTAAGTAGGGCGGTACCTGGCCTCTTGGTAATACTGTGAATAAATAGACTCCATCACCGGGTGCGAGACATCCAAAGCAGTTAAGTCCATGAGCTCAAAGGGACCTAGTTTGAATCCAACTTGGTCTTTCAGGACGCTATCAATAGTTGCAAAGTCGCAAATACTTTCACTTGCGATTCGAAGCGCCTCGGTTATATATCCCCGACCCGCATGATTAACTATGAAACCAGGTGTGTCTTGTGCAACAACGGGTGTGTGACCCATTTGTTTTGCGTATGCACTTAAATTCTCACAAATGGATGGGTCAGATTTAAGACCCGCAATGACTTCAACTACTTTCATCAGGGGAACGGGGTTAAAGAAGTGATAGCCCGCAAAACGCCCAGGCAGCTTTAGGCAAGCCGCAATTGAAGTAACCGATAAGGAGGACGTGTTGGTTACAAGTGTGCAACTTGAATCCACGATTGCTTCAAGTTGTGTGAAAAGGTCTTTTTTGACGTTCAAGTTCTCAACGATGGCCTCTATGCATAAATCGACACTTTTGAGATCAGCTAGTTTGTCTGCAACTACCAAGCGGGATGTATAAGCATCAAACTGATCAGAAGTAACTCTTGATTTTTGTACCAACTTCTCCCACTGCTCGGTCAGTTTTTTACTGGCCTCGAGTGCCGCACCTTCTTTGCTGTCGAATAAATAAACTGTTGAGCCTGCTTGAGCGCAGATTTGGGCAATTCCTCTACCCATCGCCCCGGTGCCGATAATAGCTACGTTTTTATAAACAGATTCTTTGTTAATCATTTTGATGAATATATGTAAGTATTACTCAAGAAATTAGAAGTTAGTATGAGTAAAAGTGCATTTGAAACTCAATGTAAATAAAAGATATTTTTACCCGTCGGGTGAAGAGTTATCTGCCCTGAATGTCAAGTGCCTCACGGTTTAGGACATTGGTAGGTGTACCGTTACAGTAGTTGATGATGTTATCTATTGCAGCGCCAAAGTAAAGCTCGTAGCTGTCCCTCTCCACATAGCCAATGTGAGGGGTACAAATGCAGTTCTCAAGCCTAAGTAGGGAGTGACCTTGAAGGATGGGTTCACTTTCGTATACGTCAATTGCTGCAATTCCAGGCCTTCCTTGGACAAGTGCGTTTGATAAAGCGTCTGCTTTGATGAGCTCTGCTCTAGATGTGTTGACTATCATTGCAGATGGTTTCATGAGAGCGAGATCTTTTGCACTAACAATGCCCTGAGTTGCCTCGTTCAAACGCAAATGAAGTGTAAGCACATCTGAGCTTTCAAAGAAATGTTCTTTGGAGCTTGCAACCCCATAACCCATTTCACTTGCAAGTTTGAGGGAAGGTTCACGGCCCCAAATCTGCACATTCATCCCAAAAGCTTTACCGTAACCCGCTATCAACTGACCAATCTTACCGAAGCCCCAAATTCCAAGTGTTTTACCCCTCAAAACTGTCCCGAGTCCAAAGTTTGCAGGCATGGAGGAAGATTTAAGCCCAGATTGTTGCCACACACCGTACTTTAGGTTGCTTGCATACTGCGGAATTCGTCTAGCCGCAGCCATGATAAGTGCCCAAGTTAACTCAGCAGGTGCAATGGGTGAGCCAACTCCTTCACAGATGACGACTCCTTTTTTAGTGCAAGCCTCAACGTCAATGTGACCACTAACTTTCCCAGTTTGAGAAATTAACTTCAGGTTGGGCAACCTGTCGATTAACTGTTTGGTGATGTGCGTTCGTTCCCGAATAAGAATGAGAACTTCTGCATCCTTGAGTCTCAAGGATAACTGACCCAATCCTTTTACTGTATTGGTATGAACTTTGACGGTATGGCCCGCCAATTTAGAATAACAGTCAAGTTTTCTGACTGAATCTTGATAATCATCTAATATTGCAATATTCATCCCCTAATTGTGCCTTGTGAAAGGCATCAATTGGTGGGGGGAATATCATTTTCTGAAGGAAATTAAATTGTTTTGATGTTCAGTTAATCTGTCGAGTTCAGCGCAAACATCGGCAAAACGACCTGACATTACCATTCGACCCGCATTAAGTGGGGAGGATCCTTGATCCATCACTCTCATTACTCGCAGCGGAATAGAGGTGGACTTGGCAATTACGCCTGAAAAATTCTGTGATTCGGTTTTGAATTGGGTTACGTTGTCTTGCAGCAATTCATTCGGTACAGTCCATTTATTAGGGTTTACCTTAATAAGTTGTGCGCCTGAGGTAGCATGTGCAGAACTAAAACTTTGGTTTGAAGCTGAGATCGTTGCACATGTGTTGATTACTTTAGTTACAAGGCGTTGTACGCCAATAAAAGCTATGCTCATCTTTATTCCTTTTTTACATCAGTAATGAATTTCTAATTAAACCAACTGCAAGCCCTTCAATTTCAAAAGATTCACCAGGGTGAACAATGATGGTTTGAAAATCAGGATTTTCTGGGTGCAAAGCAATATGGTCAGTTAGCCTTTGGTAGCGTTTGACGGTGACTTCCTCTCCAATTCTTGCAACCACAATTTGTCCATTCTTAGCTTCTTTGGTGGATTGAACAGCTAGTAAATCTCCGTCCATAATTCCGATATCCTTCATCGACATGCCCCGAACTTTTAATAAATAATCGGGCTTTTTTTGGAACAATGCACTTTCCACGTGGTAAGTTTGTTCGACATGCTCCTGCGCAAGTATGGGGGAACCCGCAGCTACGCGACCCACTAAAGGTAGTGCCAACTGAGATAAGCTTGGAATTGGGAAGGAGAGTTGTTTTTGAGGCTTTGGGTTCGCCCTGACGGAGGATAAATTCTTGAGTCGAATGCCCCTTGACGTTCCACTGACTAAATCAATAGCTCCTTTTTTAGCAAGGGCTTGGAGATGCTCTTCGGCGGCATTGATGGATTTAAACCCAAGTTGCGTAGCAATCTCAGCTCGAGTCGGTGGAGCCCCAGAGAATTTGATAGCATCCTCAATCAATTCCAAAATCTGTTGTTGACGCGGAGTTAACTTTGGTTTGTCCATAATGTCACCTGTTTTGAGTTTAATAAGTTTCTTAATTTACTGTTAAGAATTTCAGTAACTGTATTTTTAACCAGAATTATCAGTAATGCAACCCCAGTCAGCAAAAAAAATTAAAAAAGTGGTGTTTTTTGGCACAGGCGGGACTATTTCCGGCTTATCAGATGATCCCAACGATACTTTGAACTACACGGCTGGGGGCGTTGGCATTGCAGAATTAGCAAGTCAAGTTAGGATGGGTTCATCAGCGAATGATTTCGTGTCTGTTTTTGAGCAAATTGCTCAAATAGACAGCAAGGACTTGCAATTTCCAATCTGGACCCAGTTAATCGAGAGAATTAAATATTGGGCTCATGACCCTGCGGTTTGCGGATTTCTTATCACCCACGGTACAGACACCATTGAGGAGACCGCATTTTTTCTGGCTGTAATGACGGCATTTGAGAAAAACCACGACATACCCACTATTGCACTTACTTGTGCAATGCTTCCTGCTTCATCAACAAATGCAGATGGACCTCAGAACATTAAGGATGCGGTAGGTTTGTTGATAGATGATGCATGGACTAAAAGCGGTGTGGTCGTGGTGTGCGCTGGAGAGGTGCACAGAGGCGAATTTGTTCAGAAAATATATACAGACAGGTTGAATGCTTTCTCAAGTCTCCCCTACGAGTCATTGGCGACGATTAAAGACGGTATAAGTTTAAATAAAAAACCTTTATTACAAGCAAACTCCAACTCTTTCAATCACGTCAGCAACGAACTTCGCTTTGACTTTGATTGTCCATCAATCGATGATTTGTTAAATCACAAAGAGTGGCCACGAGTAGACATTATTCATAATTATGTCAATAGCTCAGGGGACATGATCCATGCACTTTTAAACTATCAATCTCCAAGCAGTGGAAGTTTAAGGGGGCTGGTTTTGGCAGGAACTGGTATGGGAACTGCAAGTGAATCTGTTACAAAAGCTCTAAAGTCAGCTCAATCTGCTGGAGTACTCATTTGGCAAAGTTCTAGGTGTGCTTTTGCTGTTTTAAATGTCAGAGATGATTTGAATTTTTACGACTTTCACGGCTTAACTCCTGTTAAAGCCAGGATTGCACTCACTTTGCACTTGATTGCAAACAAAGGGTAACCTATTGGTGCTATGAGCTAATAATTTGATGATCTAATCCTGTAGGGAGCTGAAGACCCTAGCCTTGATTTCTTCAACCTCACCGACCCCAGAAATTGCTCTGTATTTAGGCGCATCCTTAGGGCTAGATTTCGCCCAAGAAGAATAATACTCAACTAGAGGCCTGGTTTGTGCCTCATAAACCTCTAAACGCTTTTTAACTGTTTCTTCCCTATCATCATCCCTTTGGATGAGCGGCTCGCCGGTTACATCATCTATACCAGATACTTTGGGAGGATTAAATTTGACATGATAAGTACGACCGCTCGCAACGTGAGCCCGCCGCCCACTCATTCTCTCAATGATGTCCTCAAAGGGAACATCGATTTCAAGAACATAGTCAAGACTCACTCCTGCGTTCTTCATTGCATCAGCTTGTGGGATTGTTCTAGGAAATCCATCAAATAAAAAGCCGTTCTTACAGTCATCTTGAAGAATCCGCTCTTTTACAAGTCCAATAATAATGTCGTCACCAACCAGTGCGCCAGAATCCATTACTTTTTTTGCTTCAATGCCCAAAGGTGTCCCAGCTTTGACGGCCGCCCGTAGCATATCCCCAGTGGAGATTTGGGGGATGTTGAAGTGTTGGCAAATAAAAGTTGCTTGTGTTCCCTTGCCCGCACCCGGTGGTCCTAAAAGAATAAGTCTCATGCGTCAATATCCTTGGGTAATTTTTTTATTTTGATTTTTTTCAAACTCTGAAATATGACACTTATTTTACTCGTGATCTAAAGGGCATATTCAACTGAATTTGCTATGAAATAGTGCAATTACTAATTTTTAATCCCTCTTATGATAGCCCGTACCCGCAGAAGATCCTCTAGGGTATCTACTCCCGGCCCTGGATGCTCCTCAGAAATATGAACCCCTATCGCATAACCATGGGAAAGTGCTCTGAGTTGTTCAAGAGCTTCTATTTTTTCCAAAATTGTTGGCGCCAAGTTGGGAAAACTCTTTAAAAAACCGACTCTGTAAGCATAAAGTCCGACATGCCTAAGAGGTTGGACGTCAGGCAATTGATTAATTCCGTTGTTGAACTCGTCCCGACTCCAAGGGATGGGAGCACGGCTGAAATAATGGGCTCTATTTTTTAAGTCCAACACGACTTTGACGACATTGGGATTTAAAAAGTCTTGCAAATCAGTAATACTGTGAGCCGCAGTGGAAATAGATAAAGAAGTATCAATTTCTAGTAAGTGTGCGACGGCGTTGATCATCTCTGGCGCAATGAGTGGTTCATCGCCTTGGACATTGACTACTATTTCGTGGTCCTGAAGATCTAAAACATTACAAGCTTCAGCCAACCTGTCACTTCCCGAGGGATGGTCATCTTTGGTTAACACGGCGGAGATTAAGTGCTTTTCGCATGCTTGAAGTATGCTTACATGATCACAGGCTACTACGACTTTATTTGCCTTTGAGAGTGCAGCCCTTTTTGCAACTCTAACGATCATCGGCTCACCCTCAATATCGGCGAGCGGTTTGTTTGGCAACCTTGTTGACGCAAGGCGAGCAGGAATGATGACAGTGAAAGTAGGTGATGGTGAAGTCATTTTACAAATTAGCCTGAATTCTCATCAATCCCTGGCGATCTCTTCATCTGATAGTGTGCGAGCCTCAGATTCAATCAAAATGGGTATGCCCTGGCGAACAGGATAAGCCAATCGTGCACTACGCGATATGAGTTCCTCCTGTTCACGCACATAAATAAGAGGTCCCTTTGTGACAGGGCAGACCAGGAGTTCTAATAATTTACTGTCCATACTTCTCTTTGTTTTAGTCTTTAAATATTGCGATGAATTGAGATTAAATTTTTATTGTCAAGAGCCAATCCTCTAAATTGTCTAAGAACCTCGAGTCCAGAGAACAATTCAGCGGCACTGCCCAAACGAGATCAGTGTATTCCCAAATCTTAACAGCATCTTTTTCAGTGCATAAAAAAAGTGTTTGATCTGAGCTTGATTGAATTGAGTTTTGTATGAGTGCGTCTAAATTAGAGGAATCTATGTTGGCGTGATCTTTTAAAAAAGTGGTTTGATCAAGCTTAAGTCCGAGTTGCTCCAGCATTAAAAAAAAGCTTTCAGGTCTGGCAATCCCCGCAAGTGCATGAATTCTTTTGTTAAGAGGGAGGCGAAGATCAATTTTTTCTCCGTACCTGTTGTAAGCATAATCAGATAAAAGTCTTTGAGCCTTAAAACCTTTGGGTGCATCTCCCTCATTGGTGCTCAGAATAAATTCTGATTCACAGTTGGGATATTTTATTGGCCAGTGCTCTCTAAGTGGTCCTGCAGGCAGTAAAAAACCGTTACCAATACCTGAATTATCAAAAATAATAATATTCAAGTCTCTTGCCAAGGCCTGATGTTGTAAGCCATCATCGCTGATGATGATATCAACATGAGGATATTTTTGAATCAAAGCTCTGGCTGTTGCAACTTTTTCAGGGCCCACAAAAACGGGAACACGAGTCTTTGAGAAAATGAGTTTAGGTTCATCTCCGCAAATATGAGCTGAAAGCTCCTGAGTGACCTCTGTGATACCCATCCCCTCTCGGCCGTACCCCCTGGAGATTACGCCTAAAGAGCGACCACTAGAAATCAAATACTTGGCTAATTCAATCACGATGGGTGTTTTGCCTGCACCGCCGACAACGACATTTCCCACCACAATGACCGGTCTATCTATCTTCTCTCGCGTTCTGAGACCGCTGGTGTATAGGTGGTGATTTAACCAAAGATAGAGCTTTGTTAAAAGTGACAAAGGCCAAAGAATGTAACTCAGTACGCCTCTTTTTTGCCAACCCTCAAGCAAAGTAATGCGAATTTGATTTTTAAAAATATCTAAATTAGCAAATAGGCTCATCTTGCTGTAGCCTTGCTCGTGCTTTGAGACTGCGAAGCGAATGTGATTTGCTGTAGATTGCTTCTTTGAGCGGCTTCCAGGGCTTGGATGACAGATTGGTGCGTCGTTTGTGCATCAGCGCTGATGACTACGACGGGGTTATCCATGTCTGAACTTGCTTGCCTAAGAGCCTTAGAAAGCGTTTCTACATCCTTTGACTCAACTGGGTTGCTTTGGACAAAATATTTTCCATCAGCTGAGATTAAAAGATTTATTTGGTTGATTTGATCTTTGTGTGCTGCTGAATTAGAGGAGGGTAAGGTTAAATCTAACTCTGTCAGTTTGCTGTAGGTGGTTGATAGCATCAAAAATATCAACACAACCAATAAAACATCGATGAATGGAATTAAGTTGATTTCTGGCTCAGCAATATTCTTTTTGGAGAAACGCATAAATTTTTATTGTTAAGTATTCAAATCAAAAGGTGCAGGAAAAGCTGAGCTCGCAAAGTGCACATGTCTCACACTTATCTCATTTTTAGCAGATGTTTTAGAAGTTTCTCACTTGAGGATTCAAGTGTTAGAACAAAATAATCAATTTGAGTTCTAAAGTAACGCCAAAAAATGAGTGATGGTATGGCGATGATCAGACCAAAGGCGGTGTTGTAAAGCGCAGTGGAAATTCCATGAGCCAATTGAGCGGGGTTGCTGCTTGTGCCAGACTGAGATCCGAAAATATCAATCATACCAACCACAGTTCCAAATAAGCCGAGTAAAGGTGCTGCAGATGCAATTGTTGCCAGTGCAGCCAAATATCTATCTAATTGATGGGCAATTATTCGTCCCTCTAATTCAATTTCTTGTTTCAGCTCGAGCTCTTGAGCCTTTGGGTTTGCGCTGAAGGCTCGAAGCGTTGCTGACAAAATGGATCCAAGTGGAGAACCCCTCTCTAATTGGTCTACATCAATTGACGAGGGAAGTCCGGCGTCAACTTTATCCAAAACCTCAACCAATAGGGAACTTGGGATGACACGTTGCGCTCTGAGTTGATAAAGCCTCTCAATGATCAAGGCTGTAGCGATGACAGAACAAACCAAAAGAGGCCATATTGGCCACCCTGCAGATTCAAGAATTGAGAACAAATGCGGTCTCCCTAGGCGAGTTAAATGCAAAATTGATGAGCTAATCCGCTATTATCTCCCAGGGAAGTTTTTTCCAGGGCTTTGTTTGGCCAAAAAGCAGTCTTCAGATCTAATGATCTAATATCTAAAAGTCAAGCACAAGTTCCAGGACACTCTTAGCACCCTAAAATCAAGTTTTGCAATAAATTTTTGTCTTCATAATTCCCAATCTGTTCGATCTTTTCAAATCGCAAATCACTGTGGTAAATTGCGGCTGATAAATCACATTTTTTGTGGATAACTTTGTTGGTAACTCTGATTTGACGGCCTAGAAACCGCATGTTTTGTTTGTTGGATTACAAAGATTACTAATTAATCATTTAAATACTTAATGAAATCAAAGACTTATGTGATGAACTCACGCTTCCTGAGGAGAGTGATGCGTGTTACTTTAAGTACATTAAGAATTGTGTTTAACTCAAAATCTCAATTACACCTTTAAAGTCAATCGAAGTCTAATTTTTAGAACTTAATATGCAATTTAACAGCCCTGTGATTTATGACAATTCAGCCCCAGAGAGGAGAATTTGGGGTGTTGGCGCACTTTGTAAGGCTGTGTCAGATACTCTTCAATCTAGGTTTAACCCTGTTGCGGTTAAAGGAGAGATTACTGGATTTACAAGAGCAACAAGTGGACATTGTTACTTCTCAATCAAGGACGCTGAGGGGCAACTTCGCTGTGCGATGTTTAAAAGATCGGCTTCTCAGCTTGATTTTCAGCCCAGGGACGGGCAAGCCGTAGAGGTGTTTGGGAAACTGGGAGTTTATGAAGCTAGGGGAGAGCTTCAGATGGTAGTAGAGTCCATGCGTAAAGCTGGGCTTGGCACCCTTTTTGAGGAGTTTTTAAAGCTAAAAGCCAAGCTTGAGGGCGAGGGCTTATTTGATGAGGCAAGGAAAAGAGAGATTCCTCAGATGCCGCGAAGGATTGGGGTTGTAACTTCCCTAAACGCTGCTGCACTGCATGATGTTTGTATTGCGCTCAACAGAAGGGTACCTCACATTGAAGTATTGATCGCCCCTGCAGTGGTTCAGGGCGTGGAGGCACCAGGGTCGTTAATCTCAGCGCTAAAGAGTTTGTATGTTACTGAAAATGTAGATGTCATCTTGTTGGTAAGAGGGGGAGGCTCTATAGAGGATCTTTGGGGGTTTAACAACGAGCAGCTAGCAAGAACCATTGTAGAGAGCCCAGTACCCGTAATCAGCGGGGTGGGGCATGAAACGGATTTCACAATCGCAGATTTTTGTGCTGATTTAAGAGCCCCTACCCCAACGGCTGCGGCTGAGCTTTGCGCGCTCCCCCGAGATGTTCTATTAGAAAGGTTAAGTGGCTTATCTGAGTGGCTGACCGCCCAAGCCCACCTCATTATTGACCGAGAGTCTCAAAGACTAGACTACCTTCAACAGCATTTGGGGAGGCCATCTGAGTGGCTTCATGCACAAGAGGTCATGCTTACCAGGTTCTTTAACCGCTTACGTGAAGGAGTGCGCAAACCCATCGAGCAAGCCAACAACAAAACTCAACTCCAAGCACTAAGACTGTCCAACGCAATAAAAAACACGCATCAGTCCCGCAAAGACAGACTTCAGCGTGCCGGTATTCGCCTAGAGTTACTTGACCCTTCATTGGTACTTAAGCGTGGCTATGCTTGGTTGAGTAATAGCCAAGGAGTTCCAGTTACACAAGTTAAGCAACTCGAGGTGGGACAGCTGGTTCAAGCCACCTTAGGAGACGGAGAGGCCGATTTGAGTGTGATCTCAAAATCTATCACTTCAAAATGACTTCTTTCTGACTCAAAGGTTTAAAAAAGTAAAAAAATATACTTTCACTTAAAAGTATTAGAATTTAAAGTTGAGCATAAGTCGTGATTATGGCTTTTGTTTTAAAAACCAACTTAAAGATTTAATCCCTTTATTTCACTCATCTTTATTTTTAAAGGCTATCTGAACATGGAACATCAATTACCCCAATTGCCCTACGCTATTGACGCTTTGGCTCCTCATTACTCTAAAGAAACACTGGAGTTTCACCACGGTAAACATCACAATGCGTATGTGGTTAATCTAAATAACCTACAAAAAGGCACAGAGTTTGAAAGCATGAATTTGGTAGATATCATCAAAAAATCTTCTGGTGGCATTTACAACAACTCAGCTCAAATTTGGAACCATACATTCTTTTGGAACTGTATGAAACCAAATGGCGGTGGTGAGCCAAAGGGTGCACTTGCAACAGCAATCACAGCAAAGTGGGGTTCATATGCGGCGTTCAAAGAGGCCTTTGTAAAGTCTGCAGTAGGAAACTTTGGTTCTGGTTGGACTTGGCTGGTCAAAAAAGCTGACGGCTCTGTTGATATTGTGAATATGGGAGCAGCTGGAACTCCGCTGACAACCGCTGATACCGCTTTACTCACTGTGGATGTCTGGGAGCATGCTTACTACATCGACTACAGGAACTTGCGTCCTAAGTTTGTTGAAACCTTCCTAGACCAATTGGTGAATTGGAGTTTTGCAGAAAGCAATTTCGCTTAATTCGCTAGATTCAATCCAAAGACAAAAAGCCGACTCTTAGGTCGGCTTTTGTCTTTTATGGGGGTAGGTTTTAATTATTAGATTTTAAAAAATAATTTAATCAATCATCAGAGTTTTTTTGAAACCTCAGATAAATCCTCACCATTTGGTTTATTTTTTAAATAAGGGTCATTGGGTTTTGAATGCAGAGCCCATCAACTTTGAACCAGCTTTGAGCCCTCTTTTAGCAAACCAACCTTGATTCATCTCTAGCACGAAGGGCACTGCTCTTTTAGAACAGTGAGAATCGGTGGTTTGAGCCTTCATCTCCTCTATGTTTGCAATGGTGCCATCAGCATCTACGAAGGCGGCTGACAAAGGAATAAGCGTGTTTTTCATCCAAAAGCACTGAGGACCTGCTTGTTCAAATACAAAGAGCATACCCTCGTGTTGGGGCATTTGGGATCTAAACATCAAGCCAATTTCACGCTGATTATCAGTGCTAGCAACTTGAGCATCAATTTGGTACATGCCCGCTTGCAGAGTTACTCTGGGTAAGCCTGACTGAGCTTCACCCTTGTTTGGTACTTGTGCTCGAGCGGGAAAGGAACAAAAAACAGATGCCGCCAATGCTGCCAGAAAAATATATTTTTTAGGTTTTGTGAAATGAAACATGCTGTATACGACTGAATTTAAATGTTGGAGATAGGGAGGGGCGCTAAAATGAAGATTATGATTCAATTTCAATTTTCTTTGTGAATTGAGTGTTGGCCTTTTAAGTAATTCTACGGAGATGTTAAATGTTTAAACACATTAAAGTGCCCGGTTCCGGTCAAAAGATCACAGTCAATGCTGATCATTCACTCAACGTCCCCAATCTACCCATTATTCCATTTATTGAAGGAGATGGAACTGGTACGGATATCACACCAGTAATGAAGCGAGTCGTGGATGCAGCAGTAAAAAAAGCGTATGCTGGAGAAAAAGCAATCCAGTGGATGGAGGTCTATGCAGGAGATAAAGCAGTAGCGCTTTATGGGCAGGGGTCTTTATTACCTGAGGAGACTTTACAAGCGCTGAGGGAGTACGTGGTCTCAATCAAGGGACCACTTACGATTCCTGCAAGTGGCGATATCCGCTCGCTCAATGTAGCCTTAAGGCAAGAGCTTGACCTGTATGTTTGTTTAAGACCCGTTCGTTATTTCAAGGGCGTTCCCTCTCCCATGCGCGAGCCTGAAAAAACCAATATGGTGATCTTTCGAGAAAATTCAGAGGACTTATATGCTGGTATTGAATTTGGAGCTCAGTCTGATGAGGCCAAGAAGTTGATTCACTTTTTGACAGATGAGATGGGTATCAAAAAAATACGATTCCCATTGACCTCAGGAATTGGTATCAAGCCGGTCTCTAAAGAGGGAACCGAACGCTTTGTACGAAAGGCAATTCAATACACCATTGAACACAACAAGCCCAGTCTGACTTTGGTTCACAAGGGCAATATCATGAAATATACGGAGGGAGCTTTTAGGGACTGGGCTTATGATCTCGCAAAGAAAGAGTTTGGAGCGATACCCATCGACGGTGGGCCTATGTGCAAATTTAAGAATCCTAAGACGGGTAAAGAAATTGTGATCCAAGACACTGTGATGGACACGTTTTTACAGCAAATTATCATTCGTCCGATTGAATTCAGTGTCATCGCGACTTTAAATCTGAATGGAGACTTTATTTCAGACGCACTTGCAGCCCAGGTTGGGGGTACCAGTATCGCGCCAGGGGCAAACATGTCTGACTCGGTTGCTTGTTTTGAAGCAACGCATGGGCCTGCCCCTAAGTTTGCAGGTAAAGACTATGTCAACCCTGGTTCCGAGATCTTAAGCGCTGAGATGATGCTGCGCCATATCGGTTGGACTGAGGCCGCTGATCTGATTATCCATTCCATGGAGCGGTCTATCCTCAGCAAGAAGGTAACGCATGACTTTGCAATGAGAATTGATGGTGCCGTGCAAGTCAGTTGCTCTGGATTTGGTCAAATATTGATCGATAACATGTGATTACGAGCGATAAAAACTTAGGATTAAACTTAACATTAAAACTCAGTTTTTTGCAGCCTCCCAAGCAATCATTGCTTTTTTTCGATCAAGTCCCCATCTGTAATTGCTAAAGTCTCCCGACTCTCTTATGACCCTGTGGCAAGGTATCAAGTAAGCAATTGAGTTCTTTGCAATTGCGGATCCGGTTGCTCTTTGAGCATTAGCGGAGGACACTTTTTTTGCAATTTGGCTATATGAACAAAGCGATGATGGGGGGATCTTAATGAGCGCCTCCCAAACTTTTATTTGAAATGGAGTCCCTTTTAAAAGAACCCGCAGGGGGGGAGTTTTTTGATTGCTCGAGTTTGTATTAAATACTCTGTGAAGCAGATCATGAGATTGGTTGATATCTTGCTTAAAAATTGCGTTGGGCCATTCCTGTTTAAGATCCCAAAATGCAGATGAATCAGAATCATTAAACATCAAATGACATACACCCCTGTCCGTCCAAGCAATGATGGCGCGACCAAATGGTGTTTCTCCAAAGCCGTAAGTAATCAATATACCCTTTGCCCCTGATTTAACTTCGCCCGGGGTCAAGCCAACGCTCTTAATCATTAAATCGTGTAGCCGACTGGTTGCAGATAATCCAAGTTCTTCAGTTGATTCTTCTATGCTGTTGAAATTTTTAATTGCTTGAAGTGCATGTTCTTTTGTTAAAAATTGTAAAAACTTCTTAGGCGAAATACCTGCCCAATCGGAGAAAACCCGTTGCAGATGAAATTCACTCATGTGAACCGCCTTGGATAGATCTTCAAGTGAGGGCTGATTTCGTGCATTGATGCTTAAGAATTCAATGGCCTGTTGCACAGTTTTGAAGTGGCGATAATTCGTATCTTGCGAACTTGAGCTGACATGTTCTGAGTTGGAGAGACGTATTTCTTTCATTTGAATTTAAAGAATTTCGGAGGTTTTGATGGTCTTGATGCTACAAAATTAACCTACTCAAGACCACCTGATTCTTGCTTGTTTTGAGTTTAATGTTGCGCTCAAATAGACTCAAATAGGCTCAAATACGCCTAAATACATTGAGTGAGTGCTTAATCCAACGGTTTAAGCGCTTGTGTTAACAATATTGGCGCTCGAGCTAAAACCGTGCGCTTGGTGTTGTAAATTTTGAATAAAAGATGATAAAGAGGAGGATGCCACATCGCCTTGGAGGCTAGACACAAGACTGTTATAGCTTGCGTTTAGTTTATCGATGTAAGGATTGGTGATTTGGTTGTCTTTATTTGGAGGAGGTATTAAAACGTCGTCCTTAGAGTAAGTTACAGTTTTATTTCCCGGAGTAATCGTCGTAGTGATGGGACTTGGAGTGGGGGGGCTATCGACTTGTTTTGCAAGGTACTGAAGTTTTGAGTTGAGTAGATCATATGAATTTTGATCGTAACCCCGGCGGTAGTAGTTATTGAAAGGGGCGGTGATACCAGTCATACTGTTTTTGTTTAGATCGTTAATCTTTGTGGAGGCACTAGGTATCTGATTAACGCTATTCAGAGTTTCAAACATTTGGCTCATAAAGGCATGAAACTGCGGTAGAGAATTTAAGCTGGTTAAATTTAGCGAATGATTGATACCTATATTGGTCTTAGGTAAGTGATCGTAGGTGCCAATGGTATTTTTCGCAGTTGTTGGAGTCTGAGTTAGGCTGACCGACTCAGGCAGACTGGAGTTTTGCGCAACTTTTAAAGTCTCAGTCACAGTTTTATTAGTCGAGAACTGAGATTTCAAAGCCAAAAGTGCGGCTTGTGCTAACTTCGGGGTCAGATCCATATAGACTCCCGCTGCGTCAGTTGCCCCAGTATTGGCGGTTTTTGCGCCCTCGCTAGGCTGCAGGGACACGGGGGCAGGAGCACGGTTAGACCATTGCGCCAAGTAAGGGTTGGACAGCAAGGCGTTTGTAGATTGGTACCGAATCGATTCAACGGACACAGTTGTCTGCTCTTTCTGTTGTAAAACTCTTATATTTAGTAGCTTTTGGCTTTTGCCTGAGCTACTGAGATTAATTTAACTAAGAACCATATAAATCATACACTTTTTAGCCAAAGTTTTAGGATAAGTTATTTGCACTACTTAAGTAGTACTTTCAATGTAATTGATATTTGGCACTTTAAAAACCGCGATCCAACACAATATGAGTAATACGTTTAGATTAATAGTCACTTAGCTCAAAATTTCAGTTGTAATAAGTTCTAGTTTTCGAAGCCATGAAATTTATAAGTGCGTTGGAATTGATTTATTTCGCAACAATGTTTTTTTGGCCACAGTAAGTCAGAGTAAAACCCGAATCGTTAGAATGTTCCCATGCCCAGCCAAAACTCCATTATTTTGAAATATCCTTCACCCCTTTGTGCCAGCGAACCCAAATCGCCTGCCCCCCCGACGACACCGTCATTGCCCAAGCAAAGACCAGATAATGATGACGGCGGGACCGTCGTTTTGGAGAGAAGCCCCCTTAGAACTGAGCCCCCGCAGATGTATCAGGTCGTTTTGCTGAATGACGATTACACACCGATGGAGTTTGTTGTTTTGATTTTGCAGGAGTTTTTCAACAAAGACCGTGAAACTGCAACTCAGATCATGTTAAAAATCCATCTAGATGGTAAGGGTGTCTGCGGGGTCTACTCTAAAGATATTGCTGCAACCAAGGTGGACCAGGTAACGGATATGTCGCTTAAAAACGGTCATCCATTGCAATGTCTTAGTGAGCCTGTTGATTGAGTAAGTTGGGTATTTTTTGTTTTTTTTATGAGTATTCATAGTCAAACCTGAAAATGCAAGTGATTTCGTATTAAAGTAACATCGTAAAGAACGAGAAGAGGAAAAATTCATGATTGCCCAAGAATTAGAAGTGAGCTTGCATATGGCTTTTGTCGAAGCTCGCCAGCAGCGACATGAGTTCATCACAGTTGAGCATCTTTTACTTGCCCTGCTTGACAACCCCAGTGCAGCAGAGGTTTTGCGTGCATGCGCCGCCAATATTGATGACCTTCGAAAATCGCTTTCGAATTTCATCAAAGACAACACCCCCCAAGTGGCAGGCACAGATGAGGTCGACACTCAGCCAACCCTTGGATTTCAAAGAGTCATCCAACGCGCAATCATGCACGTGCAATCTACCGGAAATGGTAAGAAGGAAGTCACGGGCGCCAATGTTTTGGTCGCAATTTTCGGTGAGAAAGATTCTCACGCAGTCTATTACCTACATCAGCAAGGCGTTACGCGTCTTGATGTGGTCAATTTCATAGCCCACGGAATCAAAAAGACTGATCCACCAGAGCCAACAAAGACCTCAGAGGCGTCCACCTCTGAAACAGACGAGTCTGCTGAAAAGGGTGAAGCAAAAGCATCTCCACTCGAGCAGTTCACTCAAAATTTAAATGTGCTCGCTAAAGACGGGAAAATCGATCCCCTAATTGGACGAGACTACGAGGTTGAACGCGTCATTCAGATTTTGTGTCGTAGAAGAAAAAATAACCCGCTACTGGTTGGTGAAGCCGGTGTTGGGAAGACCGCCATCGCAGAAGGCTTAGCTTGGAGAATTACACAAAAAGACGTCCCCGAGATATTGCTAGAAGCCACTGTATATTCTCTTGATATGGGCGCACTTTTAGCAGGTACCAAGTACCGTGGTGATTTTGAACAGCGTTTAAAAGGCGTACTCAAAGTTCTAAAAGACAAACCCCATGCGGTGCTCTTTATCGATGAGATTCACACTTTAATTGGTGCCGGCGCTGCTTCTGGGGGCACTTTGGATGCTTCAAATTTATTGAAACCTGCACTAAGCTCAGGCCAATTGAAATGTATAGGTGCCACAACCTTTACTGAGTACAGAGGGATTTTCGAGAAAGATGCTGCTCTGTCTAGGCGTTTTCAAAAGGTGGATGTGGTTGAACCCTCGATTGAACAAACCGTTGATATATTAAAGGGTTTGAAATCTAGATTTGAGGAGCATCACAACGTTAAATACGCATTGACTGCTTTACAAGCCGCCGCGGAGCTGAGCGCAAAATACATCAACGACAGGCATTTGCCTGACAAAGCGATCGATGTGATTGATGAGGCTGGTGCAGCTCAAAGAATTCTGCCCCCAAGTAAACGCAAAAAGACGATTAATAAAACAGAGATCGAGGATATCGTTGCAAAGATAGCCCGTATCCCGCCGGCCAGCGTCTCTCATGATGACAGAGGTAAGCTGCAAACTCTGGAACGTGATTTGAAGAACGTTGTGTTTGGTCAAGATAAAGCTTTAGAAGCACTGGCATCGGCTGTGAAAATGGCTCGTTCAGGCCTTGGTAAAGAGGATAAGCCCATTGGTGCTTTCCTCTTTAGTGGCCCAACAGGTGTAGGTAAAACCGAAGCCGCCAAACAACTTGCCTATATTATGGGCATTGAGCTCATAAGATTCGATATGTCAGAGTACATGGAACGTCATGCTGTGAGTCGCTTGATTGGTGCACCTCCTGGGTACGTTGGGTTTGATCAGGGAGGACTGCTGACTGAGGCTGTTACAAAGAAGCCGCATGCAGTTTTGTTGCTAGATGAAATTGAGAAAGCTCATCCAGATATTTATAACGTTTTGTTGCAGGTCATGGATCACGGCACGCTCACCGACAACAACGGGCGCAAAGCTGACTTCAGAAACGTAATACTGATCATGACAACCAACGCGGGTGCCGAGGCTTTGAATAAATCTACCATTGGATTTACCAACTCCAAGGAGGCCGGCGACGAGATGATTGATATCAAGCGTTTGTTCACGCCTGAGTTCAGAAACCGATTGGACGCAATTGTGAGCTTTAAAGCGCTTGATGAAAAAATCATTTTGCGAGTGGTTGATAAATTCCTGCTCCAACTTGAAACACAGTTGGCAGATAAGAAAGTGGATGTCACTTTCTCAGACAAAATTAGGCAGTATCTTGCCAAGAAAGGTTTCGACCCTGCTATGGGTGCCCGCCCTATGCAAAGACTTATACAAGAGACCATTCGACGTGCTTTGGCGGATGAGTTACTCTTTGGTAGACTGATGGATGGGGGGCGACTTAGTGTGGATATAGATGATAAAAACGAGGTCACTCTGGATATCCAACCTTTGCCAAAGAAGGATTCCAAATCTTCCAAAGCTGAACCCGCTGAGCCTGAGGAGGCAGAGGCAAGTTAAGTCGATGGCTTTGCTAAATTAAAGCTAAGGGAGCCTCAGCTCCCTTTTTTTGAACCCCGCTGAGTCGGGGTTTTGTTTTGGTCGTTTTTTAGTTGTTATTTTGAATTTTTAACCCTTCCTGGTCAAAAATACAACGTACCTTAAAATGACGCATACACAATAAACAATTAAAAGGATTTCACCGTGGCAGGTCACAGTAAATGGGCAAATATTCAGCACCGCAAAGGTCGTCAAGATGAAAAACGCGGTAAGGTCTGGACGCGCGTTATCAGGGAAATCATGGTCTCAGCACGGACTGGTGGTGCCGATCTCACCTCTAACCCGAGGTTGCGTTTGGCAATTGAGAAAGCCAAGGCAGTCAATTTGCCGGCCGATACAATTAAAAGAAACATCGACAAAGCCACCGGACAACTTGAGGGCGTTCAGTATGAGGAGATACGCTATGAGGGTTACGGTATAGGCGGAGTAGCTTTGATTATTGATACCATGACCGATAACAAGGTGCGAACCGTTGCAGAGGTCCGCCACGTGCTAAGCAAAGGGGGAGGCAATTTAGGGACTGAGGGCTCGGTCGCATTTCAATTTAAACACTGCGGTCAACTCATTTTTGCGCCCGGAACTCCTGAGGATAAGTTGATGGAGGTCTCACTAGAGGCTGGTGCACAGGACATACAAACCGAGGACGATGGGGCCACAGAGGTGATCACGTCGACTCAGGACTTTGAGAGCATAAAAATCGCTTTAGAAACTGCAGGCCTAAAACCAGAGCTTGCTGAGGTGACGATGCGCGCTGAGAACACCATTGAGCTCAGCGGCGAGGATGCTCAAAAAATGCAGAAAATATTAGACGCGTTAGAGGACCTTGACGATGTTCAAGAGGTTTATCACAACGCAGCACTTATTCTTTAAAAGATTCTTTAAAAGTTAAACAAAACGATCTATGAAAATTTTAGTGATTGGCTCTGGTGGACGCGAGCATGCCATTGCATGGAAACTCTCAAAATCAAAGAGGGTACAAAGTGTATACGTTGCACCTGGTAATGGTGGTACAGCCAGAGACAAAAATATTATTAACATCCCGATTACAGATGTAGTCCTCTTAAGGCAGTGGGCACAACAAGAGCAGATTGCCCTAACAGTTGTTGGTCCAGAGGCCCCTTTGGCCCTGGGTGTAGTCGATGAATTTAGGGCCCATCAGTTGAGGATTTTTGGTCCCACTAGGGAGGCTGCACAACTAGAGAGCTCAAAAGCTTTTTCCAAAGCGTTCATGATTCGCCACTCTATACCCACAGCAAAATACGAAACCTTTACAGATGTTCGTGAAGCGCATGATTACGTTAAGCGAATGGGGGCTCCTATTGTTGTTAAAGCCGATGGGCTCGCCGCGGGGAAAGGGGTCGTGGTAGCCATGACTCTAGAGGAGGCGCATACGGCAATTGACTTCATGCTAGGGGACGCACCCAGCGGGGTTCAGCATAACGGTCAAGCCCGTGTGGTCATTGAGGAGTTTTTACAGGGTGAGGAGGCAAGCTTTATTGTCACGTGCGATGGTCTTCAAAACGTAGCACTCGCTACATGTCAAGACCATAAGCGTTTAAAGGACAATGACCTCGGACCTAACACTGGGGGTATGGGCGCATATTCTCCTGCGCCTATTGTGACTCCACAAATTCATGCGAAAACGATGCGGGAGATCATCATCCCAACTCTCAAAGGAATGGCCGCCGATGGAGTACCTTACAGTGGTTTTTTATATGCAGGCCTCATGATCACTAAGGACCAAGAGATCAAATGTTTGGAGTTTAACTGCAGGTTGGGAGACCCAGAGACGCAACCCATCATGATGAGACTTAAGACGGATTTAGTTGATCTTTTGATGAGTGCAACTCAAAGTCAGGTGAAAAGCGTTGAGAAAGTAATTGATTCATCACCCAAACAAGACCGTGAAACCCGTGAAAAGCCAGGTAAGCTTTTCTTTAACAATCATGTCTGGCCCTCGCTTGAGAGCTTAGAGCTAGACTGGGACAGACGCCCAGCGCTTGGGGTTGTTATGGCGGCGCAAGGCTATCCACAAAACCCAAAAAAGGGAGCCAAGATCACGGGTCTTCCAGAGGACTCAGAGGATGTGATGGTATTTCACGCGGGCACGACAGGGGAGTCGGGGGAGCTTAAAACCTCTGGCGGCCGGGTGCTTTGCGTGACTGCACTTGGGGGCACTCTTAAACTTGCCCAGCAACTCGCTTACAAAACTCTAGAAGGCATAGCATTTGAAGGAGCTCAGTACAGAACTGACATTGGATACCGAGCGCTTCAAAATGTTAAGCCGCACTGATATAAAAACAAGGCTCTAAGCTTCATGCACTTGTCGTCTCAGTCTGTGGTCGATTATTTACGCTCCTTGTAAGAGACAATAATGCACGACTCAACCCTTAAAACCTCACAAAGTAGTGCCTCAGCTTCAAATGATTTTGTAGCCAACGTGAGGCGTGAACGCATCGGGGTGTTGGGTGGGGCTTTTGATCCACCCCACCTTGCTCACCTAAGGCTTGGTGAAGTTGCGGTGGAACAACTCGGGTTAGACCGCTTAATCATAGTCCCGACTGGGAACACACCTCGTAAATCAAACACCTTAAGCTTTGCTGAACATCGACTGAGTATGGCTTGGCTGACTTTCAAGGATTTAAAGCAGGCTCAAATCGATGATTGTGAAATCCTGCGATCAGGAACCAGTTACTCCTTTGACACGCTAACTTATTTGAAGAATTCGTATCAAAAAGCAGATTTTTATTTAATTGTTGGGGCTGATCAGGCCAATGTATTTGATTCCTGGTACAGATGGGAAGAAATATTACACCTAGCAACCCTAGCCGTTGCTGATAGACAGACTGCGGAGCAACCCTTAGGCGCACGAAGTGCTCAAGGTCTTGAGTTAAATGAGTATAAGTGGCACAATAAAGCCCTAACGCAAAACATCAGGGATAAACAAAACTTGAGGCTAATTACTGGCCAATCCGATATTGTTGTAAAACTTAGTATGCCCAGTATGCAGGTGAGCGCAACTCACATCCGTAGGCTAGTCAAAGCTGGGGCTAACATCTCTGAATTCGTCACGCCCGCTGTTTTGTCCTATATTCAATCTCACTCTTTATACAATTAAAAAGCATCCTTTAATGACTGATTCCAATTCTAAGAAAAGCGTTTTACAACTTCAAAAAATCGTCATTGATGCTTTGGAAGACGTTAAAGCACACGATATCAGTGTATTCAACACTGAAAAACTCTCACCCTTGTTTGAACGCGTCATCATCGCATCTGGCACCTCCAATCGTCAAACAAAAGCGCTTGCCTCAAGTGTCAGAGACGAAGTAAGGGAGGCCGGTTACGGAAAACCCCGAGTGGAGGGAGAGGAGAATGGGGAGTGGATTATTGTGGATTGTGGACCCGTAGTGGCCCACATCATGCAACCTGCGATTCGCCAGTACTACCATTTAGAGGAGATTTGGGGGGAGAAGCCTGTTCGTTTCAAACACGGAGAGGACAAGATGTCTGAGCTCGTGAAGGAGAAAGTCTCCAAGCCTAAGGCGACTCCAGAAGACACCAAAACAACTAAAAAAACCAAGCCTGGTAGCAAAACCAAGGTGCGAAGGGGGGGCGAAAAATTGGTTGATCAGGCTGAGTTAAAAGCGGCTGCTACTAACGCGACTAATGCTACTCATGCTGCTAAAAAGCAAGCTAAAAAAGTTGTTAAAAAAACCAGCCCAAAGGCCTCGAATGATACGCCTGTCAAGCCTGTCAAGCGTGAGTCAACTGGGGCCAAGAGCTCTAATAAGAGTCAGACTAAAAAAGTAGACAAGCCCACAAAGACAGATAAGCCAGCCAAGGCCAAATCAACCTCTTCCTCACGCGTTGCGAGTTCGGGTGCCCCAGTTCCTGCAAGAAAACCACGCAACAGTCCCCCTCGTGCATGAGGCTGAGCGTCGTTGCAGTTGGTCAAAGGGTGCCCTCTTGGGCGCAAGGCGGGTGGGATGAGTTTTATAAACGCTTTCCCCCGGACTTTAAAGTCGAATTAAAAGCAGTTAAGGCTGAGCCCAGGGGCTCCAAGAGCGTCTCTCAACTGATGGACTGTGAGGCTGAGAGAATTCGCGCTGCCATACCTAAAGATGCTTACATCATTGCGCTTGATGAGCGTGGCAAAAATCTCACCACTGAGCAACTCAGCACTACCCTCTCAAGTCTTCAAGATTCTTATAGAGATATTGCTATTTTGATCGGTGGGCCAGACGGACTTTGTCCGTCACTTAAATCCAGTTCAAATATGACCCTAAGACTCTCCGATATGACATTGCCACATGCCATGGTTCGCGTGTTACTTATTGAGCAGTTGTACCGTGCTTGGTCCATATTAACCCATCACCCGTACCATAGAGAGTAGGATTTGGAGATGTCAGCATCGTTCATTTATCTTGCTTCCCAAAGCCCTCGACGTGCACAACTTTTAGAGCAGTTGGGGGTTAGACACCGACTTTTGTTGGCTGACCCCGCTGAGGACGCTGAAGCACTTGAAGTGATTTTGCCAGGGGAGCTCCCAATTGATTAAGTCCAAAGAGTGACTCACTTGAAACTTCTGAGCGCAATCAGTAGATTCCAAAAAAAGGCGATGGATGATTTAAATGCTCCAAAATTAGCTGATACCGAAGGTGGTGATGATGATAATTCACAAGGATATGTGCTCGCCCCCATACTCTGCGCAGATACGACGGTAGCATTAGGCAACAAGATTCTTGGAAAGCCTTTGGATGATCTTGATGCAATCCATACGCTTCAAAGTTTGAGTGGTAAAACCCACCAAGTGTTGACAGCTATTTGCGTAGGCATTCCAGATCCAGTCAACCCGCTTGAGAAATTGGATCCCTCATGGGGCGGCCCTCTAGGGGCTAAATTTTTTAGCGCACTCAGCATCT
>CAIWAO010000069.1 GCA_903910745.1 uncultured Burkholderiales bacterium | reverse complement strand
GAGGTTATTAATAACCAGGGCAAACCTGTCCACATGGCTTGAGATTGCCATTATTAGCCACTATTTGCCATATGGCAAATAGTGGCTAATAATGGCAATCTCAAGCCATGTGGACAGGTTTGCCCTGGTTATTAATAACCTCTGGCTTGCCGCCCTCATCAAGTCCAATGCGTGGAGGATTTCCAAAGCGTTGGAAGATTTTTGAGCCGTCTTTATCAAAATTAAAGTACCCATCTTCAAACGGCCTATCCTCGTCAAAGAAAAGGTCATCAAAGCCTTTAACGGGCCTGGGTAAGCCAGTATTTAGAGAAGATTTGGCTGAGGACCCATCGCCTAAATAAGCTTCCCAGCTTAGGTCATAGCACTTGTAATGAAAATAAAGTGGTACTTCGACCACAATTTGCTCGCTGATATAGTTATATGGAATGGTCCCGCAGCTGGGCTCCCTTATCTCCAAATTCCATAATGGCTCCTTTACATAGCGCCACATTCTGTGCTCTAGGTGAGGGAGAGTTCCTTGGCGCCACCAATAATGACTAAATAGTTGCCTTGGATTTTTGTTAGGGGACTTGATCCAGGCAGCCGCCTCAGATGGATGCGGCAAGATAACAAGGGGCATCCAAAACATCAAATTGCCCTGTGCTTGGGTCAGACTCCTTGGATCGTGAATATAAAACTCATCAACATGACATATAAATATCCAGTCCCCCATATTGGCAATTTTGACCAACTCTTGCCAGCCGTGGTGCCTGAGGGTTTGATCAGTGATGTGACACTTAGGATCTCTCATGTAAACTGTATTGCTATACTGATCGACGATGCGTCGAGTTAGCCCAGAGAGGGAACCGTCTACAACAACTATCGTGTCAAAAACGGCATGATTTTCCTTAAACCACTGCTCAACCAACAAATCATCGTCTTTGGTGATCAAGAGGCCGTGTAATTTTGTCATTAAGATATTTCCAAAATAATCTAAAACCAATCTATGGTATTTTAGTGGTGATCCAGATCCACTAGACTTAGGACTCATGCAATTAACACTCATCACGCATTACTATAACCACACCGTCAAGGTCAAAGAGTTGATTGATCACTTGAGTACCTTTAATTCTGAGCTCAGGAAACGCTTTGAGCTTGTGGTGGTCGATGACAACTCAGAGGAACTGGCAGTTTTTACATCACCCCTATTAAACCTAAGGCAATACCGCATTGAAACAGCTATCAATTGGAACCAAGCCGGATCAAGAAACTTAGGTGTCATGATGTCTACAAAGGAGTGGTTGCTTTTGTTTGACGCCGATCAACTCTTAGTTGAAGAGTCTTTCGCACGAACCATCAACTCGCTCGAGTATCTGGATGCTTCAACCCTTTACTACTTTAATGTTGAAAACTTTGTTGACTCAAATCTTAATCAACCCCTAACAGTCCATCCAAATTCATTTCTCGTGAAATCCCAACGATTTAAAGAATGGGCCATGTATGATGAAGACTTTGCTGGGAATTATGGTTATGAGGACCTTTATCTACCCTACGTTTGGGAGCGCTCTGGAGGAACTCGTCAACTGGTAGGTGACATGGTTTTATTCCATGATAAGGGATTTAAAACCACTAACTTAAATAGAAATCTGGATATTAATAAAGCACTTGCTGAGCGCAAAATATTAGAAGGCTGCCGTCGACCAACTCACCTACTTAGATTCAACTGGTCGTTGGTGTCTGAAAGCCATCTTTAAAACAATCCCCTTGATCACCTAATTAGCATGAGCGCATTCTTAAAAAACTTTGATGGATTGCAAAATAACACTATCTTTTGCATGTGGACAGGCACGAACCCTCTGTCAGCTCAAAGAATAAACGCCTTGTGGACAATCTTTAATCACACAAGATGCCCGGTCGCTTACATCAATCACGATTCTTATAAAGATTGGGAATTAACAGATCACCCTTTTCACGCTGCATTTCCCTATCTTAGCGAGACCCACAAGTCAGATTACTTGCGCTGCTACTTTATGCATCACTACGGCGGAGGTTATAGTGATCTGAAATTAACTCATAAATCTTGGGTTCCTCTTTTTGAGCAACTGAGAAAAAGTAGCGCATTAGCCCTGGGTTATCAAGAAATTGCCCAAGGCATACCCCATGTAAGCGGTGCTTTAGGAGATGAGATAAGAGCTCATCACCACCAACTCATTGGACTGTGTGCATTTATCTTCAAGAAAAAATCTAGGCTTACAAAGGAATGGCTAGATCTCACTCACCAAGTTTTAGACTCAAAATTAGAAGCCCTGAGAATGCATCCCGCTAAACACCCACAAGACCAATTTGGAGTCTTAATTGAGGGCGTCTTAGGTAGTAATTCCCAGTACCCTTCACCCTACCCCCTGCGCTGGGCAGAGATACTGGGTGAGATATTTCACCCATTAACCTACGCCAACAAAGCAGATCTTTTGCAAGGCGACATAGCGCCTATATTTCATAGCTACAGATAGTAGCTATAGATAGTAGCTACTATCTATAGCTACAGGCCGATGCGCATGACCAAGAGACAAGTATTAATGAGCTAAGATTTTTTTAAGTTCTGATTCAAACTCTTTACAAAATACCTCTGTATTAAAGAGTCTACGCTCTTTCTTTGCCAGGGCCAATTGGTTTCGCAAGTGCGCTAATTCAGCCTGGTGCTGGTAATAGTAAATGGCTTTTTGTTCGTAACTGTTCAAATCGAACGTGATCAAATCGTTCAGTTGAATACTATTGAGTAAACTCCCCGCCATCCTAGAAACATAGGTTTGACCAGATAAGGTCAAAATAGGCAAACCCGCCCAAAGTGCATCATTGGCGGTGGTTCCTGCGTTGTAGGGAGTGGTGTCCAAAAACAAATCCGCGACCCTAAACCTGGCCAAATAATCAGCTGGAGTGATACGTCCAGCGAAAATCAGTCTGTCTGGATTGATGCCGTGCGCTCTTGCCGCGATTTGCAGGTTTTCTTTGGACCATATGTTGTCCTCCAAAACCCATAAAACTGCTTTTGTGCAAACCCTGAGTATTCTCATCCAAGACTCAAACACCTCAGGTGTGAATTTATAGTTATTGTTGAATACACAGAAAACAAACTGATCGGTGGGGAGGTTGAATGACTCCCTAGATTTAGTTTCAGAAATGGGGCGCTTTGAATCACTGACCTGAAAAACAGTAGGAAGGTAAAGTGGTTTTTCAGTAAAGAATGGTTGTAACTCTGGTGGCAAAATAAATCTGTCAGCAATTACATAGTCAACATTGGGTAATGCTGTGCTGCCAGGATAGCCCAGATATGCGATTTGAACTGGAGCAGCACCCCTAGCGATCAAATCAGGTCTGGCCCCCGAGGTGAGCCCCTGTAAATCCACCACAACATCAATTTCCTCGCGAATAATTAAATCCGCAGCCTCAGCATCGCTTAGATCTGAGATGTAATGAAACTTATCAAAGGCATTCTTAACTCGTTCCCTAAATGGAGTTCCGTCCTCAGGGCTCCAGCAAAAGGCATGTACCTCTACTGCATCTTTGTTATGAGTCTCAAAGAGTTCAACCGTAAGAAGAGATACAGCGTGCATCGACAGATTAGACGAGAGATAGCCAATCTTGATCTTCTCGTGTTCGTACCTGTGGCTGGTGGGCACCATTCGCTCAAAGATTTGAACCTTCTCTCTAACAAATCTTTGTGCAGATTCGAGTTGTTGCTCGGGCTCAGTGCTAAGGCCCAGCATCGACAAAGGAGAAGCCGATTTAATCACCTCCTCAAAAGTATGGCCAGTGCCGTAAACGACTGGCCATTTACACTGTTTTTGACGTAGGTGAATCCAGTGGTGAAGAACAGGTCCCTGGGTAGGATCTATTGTTAAGCTCTTAAAAAGCGCATCCTCTGAGGCGTCGTATTGGCGAAGATTTTCAAGAACTCGGCCAATGTTATTTAACAACTTGATCCTGTCCTCTGAGTGCTCAGTATTATTAATTGTAGGAATTTTTAGGGCTGAATTCCAAATCTCTAACCCTGCACTAGCTTGGCCGTTGTTCTCTTTAATGGTTCCAAGACTTAGATAAGCTATGAAAAAATCATTTTTAAGTTTAATACACTCTTTAAGTAGACTCTCAGCTTGTTCAAAATCTTCTCTCTGGTTGAGCAATACTGCCATATTGAACATAGCGACGTAACGGTGATCCACACCAGTATTGCTGATATATTTTCGGTAGATCTCAATTGCCTCGTCAATAAGCCCCTGTGAAGTTAGCCGATCGGCTGTGGCCATAACCTCTAACACCTGGGGAGGCGCATCCAAGTTTTGACTTAATGGGCCATTTTGAAGAACGTCTAAGGGTTGGAGATTTGCTCTTTTAATTTCTGATTCAATAGCTTGAATCTGCAGGGAAGCGTCTGTCAACTCAGGGTCCAAAGTTAGCGCAGTTTTTGCATCCTCTAAAGCCCTGTGGAGGGATTTACGGTTGCGAAATATTATTGACCTAACAAGAAAAGATCTTCCAAATTTAGGATTGATATGGATGGAGCTATTGATCAAAGTGAGCGCGTTATCAACATTACCCGCAATGCTCTCAATTACACCCAATGAATACAAGGCAACATAATTTAGGGGATTTATTTGAAGTAGGACCTTAAAAAGTACTTCAGCGGTTTGAAACTCACTTTTCTTAAACAGTTCAAGCGCTTTGACAAGAACTTGTTGTTCAGTCAATCCCTCTAACCCTGCAATGACTGAGGCAACTTGATCACTTTGTACTGAATGACTTTGAGTCGAATCCTGATTCATTGGGTTTTCAATACTCTCTAATTGCTTCATCTTTCATTTTCATAATCGGGTAGGCAATATATGAGAAGACAGAGCGCCTGCCGACCACAATTTCACCGGTCAAAGTCATACCGGGTAAAACCTTAAGGGGTTTGTTTAAATTATCTAAGGTAATCTCTTTGAGTTGTACACGACCCGTATAAAAGCCGTAAGTGTTTTTCTTATCGTCCGCAGAACTACTCGTCGTGTCCTGGCTGATTCTTAGAATCTTACCCTCAACGATACCGTGCTTTTGAAACGGAAATGCGTCAATTTTGACCCTAACCGGATCGCCCACATTGACGTTAGAGATATCGCTGGCCTCAATCTTCACCTCAGCTTCAAGGGAGGCATTTAGCGGCACCAATGTCACTAGGGCCTCCGCCTCTCGTATGACCGATCCTCGAGAGAGTTTAGCTACCTCAAGGACAACGGAGTCCTCTGGCGCTTCAATGGTGATGGAACTACTCCTGCGTTGATTTTTAATCAACTGTTCAGATAATGAATCGCGCTCACGCTGCGCAGTAACTAGCTCTTCAAGTATTTTCTGTCTGTATTCACTTACATATGCAGCACGGTCAGCCTCGGTACCTGATAATTCCTTTTTAAGCTCATTTTCTTTGTTCTTGACATTCAACAACGTACTCTCAATCTCAAGACGTTTATCCCTAATCTCAAGCAAACCCTTTCTGGATTGAAACTGTTTTTCAACCAACTGCTCATTCATAGTTTCAATCTCTTTCAAAGATTGGCGTCTATTCTCTAGGTTTTTGATCTCTAAGTCGCTGTTCAAGATTGAGGACTTGATCCTAGAGATATTCTCATTAAGCCTGGTAATATGAGCCTTGAAAGCCTCACTACGACCAGTATCCAAGTTCCCCTGCAGTATGTCGTGCTCGTTCTTTGAGCCACTAAAAACTTTGCCGTCTCGCTCTGCTTCCAACCTGCGAACTTGAGAGTCAAGACTTTCTAGCCTTTCTTTAACCTGGTTTAAGTCTGCCCCAGTAACTGTTGGGTCCAAGGTAGCCAACACCTCCCCTTTTCTGACGATTTGGCCCACACTCACATTAAGTGTTGCAATTTGCGAGGTCTCAATAGGTTGGAGAACAATATTTGGCAAAGTAGCAACCAATCTGCCCCTAGTCGAGATTACTTCATCAATCTTAGAAAAATAGGACCAAAGAAAGGCAACTATTAACATAGATAGCAGAAGATACAAAGTAATAGAGATGCCTTTTGGCACAGGCGTCATCTCGATCTCATCTGCATCTGGCAGAAATTCATGCGATTTATTCTTAGAATTAAAAAATTTCATGATCTGCCGTTTTGCTGGTACCACAAATGGGCGTATTCCTTACACTGTAGTAAAAGTTGCTTGTGAGGAGCGGCATCTAATATTTTTCCGTTTTCGAAGAAAAATATTTTGTCAGAATTGACTAAAGTAGACAATCGATGACTGACAATAATGACGGTTCTGCCAGCAGCAATTTTGGCTAGATTGTCCATAAAAATAACCTCGCTCTCAGGGTCTAAAGCACTTGAGGCTTCATCAAATATAAGCACCCTAGGCTGGTTAAGCACGGCCCTTGCGATAGCCAAACGTTGGCGTTGACCGCCCGATAAGTTAGTGCCGTTCTCCTCTAGTGGTGTGTCATAGCCTTGAGCTAGCTTTTCAATAAATTCGTCAGCACCCGCCACTTGCGCCACTGCAACAATTTCCTCAAAAGAAGCATCAGGCTTGGTGATAGAGATATTGTCTTTAATCGTGCCTCTAAAGATAAAGTTCTCTTGTAGCACTACGCCAATATTTTTCCGCAAATAATTAAGGTCGAGCTCGCGAATATCTACACCGTCAAAGCGAATAATACCGTCCTGAACCTGATACAGACTTTGAATGAGCTTGGTAAATGTTGATTTACCGGAGCCACTCTTACCAACAATTCCAATGACTTGGCCAGGGTTGATATCAAGATTCAATTTATTGAGAGCATAAAAGCCCGCGCCAGGGTATTTAAAGGACACATCAATAAAGGTTATATGCCCACGAATTTGAGGTCTTAAACCTGCTGCCGATTGACGCTCAGCGGGATGATTCATTAATCCGCCCAGCATCCTAACGGAAATCATGGTCTGTTGGTACTCATGAATCAGGCCCACGAATTGAACAATAGGGGTGACCACGCGTCCAGACATCATCTGAAAGGAAATCAAAGCACCAACAGTCAACTGTTTGTCAAAAACGTCTAATGCACCAAAGAAAATAATAGCGATCGGCATAATTCGTTGTAAAAACTGAGTTACCACCTGAGCGGACAAAGATATCTTCATCACATCAAAGTTCAGCATCACTGAGTTAGCTGATTTCTGGTCCCAGTTTTTTCGCTGTAATGGCTCTAAAGCCAATGACTTAACAGTTCTAATGCCGTGGATAGACTCAACCAACATTCCCTGCCTGAGACTCTCCGAGGTTGAGAGTCTTTCTAAGCGAAGAGTAAATGGCTTTATTAAAAGCAAAACCACCAAACCCATTAATATTGCGATCAAAATAACGATTAATGTGAGCTTGAAGGAATATAGAAAAAGAACGGGCAAAAATATCACGAATGAGATGATCTCAAGTATCGTAAAAAACATACTACCTGTTAAGAAAGCCCTGACACTTTGAATCTGCTGAACTTGTCTAACTACCAAACCAGCTGTATTTTTCTCAAAGTATTCAATTGGCAAAGACAGTAAATGCGCAAAAGTCTTTCTGTTCAACCTCATATCAATTTTATTGGTCGCATCAAGTAAGAGGTATTGACGCAAATAGGTAAATACAACCTCAAAAATAATCGCAATCACAATTCCAAACGTCAACACCATTAAAGTTGATTTACTTTCATGGACTAAAACTTTATCTATGACAATTTGGGTGAAGATGGGTGTACTCAATCCTAGTATGCTGAGTACGAAATTTGTAATTGCGATGTCTTTAAAAGAGTGCCTTTGTTTAAATATTTCTGGCAAAAACCAAAGCAAACCAAAGGGCTGATCCTCATCGGTTAATTTATATATTCTCTTTATAAAAACAACTTGACCGTCCCAAATAGATTCAAACTGCCCAAAGGGCATTTCTTTAACCAAGGCTTTGGGATCTTTGGGATCTAAAACAACAATAAATTGTCTACCCTGCTCGTTGGAAATGCCTGCAACGATACAAAACTCGTTGTCTTTTACTTTGACAAGTATTGGAAAAACACCTGCCAGTCCAAGTAACTCTTGAAAGCTTAAGCGGTCATACTTTGCTTTTAAGCTTAAATTAGAAGCAATACGTATGAGTTCTTGTTGACTTGGCTCACGCCCGGAAAGAGCATTCTCCTGCTCTATTCTTTCCGCAATGGCAGGTACTCCAAAGTGTTTGGCAACCACAGTTAAACATTGAATAGAGGTGTGTATAGACACAGTTAGCTCTCAACCTTGTTGCTATTGTTAAGCATTTGAACTTTCGTAATTCTATCTATTTAAGAGTATTTTATTTTTGCTACTCAAAATCTACAGCAACGTGTATTCTAACTGCTGAATTTAGTTAATTAGTTCGCTTAAACAAAGTGGGTTGATCCGTATTTTGGTTCACCAACTGAGAGGTTGTGCTGTTGGTTTGCGCCGGTACCGAGCTCAGTGCTGCTACAGTACTGGACACCAACTGACCATTAGCGTTGTATTGACTCAACGCACTAGCCAAGACTGTTGTTGTACTTGCCGCGCCACTTTGTACACTTGACTGAG
>CAIWAO010000068.1 GCA_903910745.1 uncultured Burkholderiales bacterium | reverse complement strand
GGTAGAGCGTTCTCAAAAGCCATCTACGGCGATCATCCCTACGGTGCGAAATTGACCCCCGAGTCCATGCAGCAAACAAGTGTTGTTGATTTAGAGGGCTTTTATAAAAAGTACATCAATTTGTGCAGTGCTCGGATTAGCATGGTCGGGAATTTAAACAAAGAACAAGCAAGCGAGCTTGTTAAAACTCTATTTGCTGAGTTCCAGAAAAATGAGAACTGCTCCTCCTTACCAAAAATTGTTGATGTCAAACCCCTTACTGAGGCCAGTGAGCAGCGGATTGATTTTGAATCAGCACAGGCACACGTGCTTATTGGACAGCCAGCCATTGATCGCGCTGATCCTGACTATTTTCCCTTGACCGTTGGTAATTACGTTTTGGGGGGTGGGGGTTTTGTTTCCCGACTTACCGATCAGGTGCGTGAAAAAAGGGGACTCAGCTACAGTGTGTACAGTTATTTTTCTCCTGCAAGACAACCTGGTCCGTTTACCATAGGCCTTCAAACTCGACCCGATCAAGCGGAGCAAGCGGTTAATTTGTCTCGTGAAATAGTAGCTGAGTTTGTAAAAAATGGACCTACCCAAAAGGAACTCAAAGCTGCCAAAGATAACTTAATCGGGAGTTTCCCACTTCGTTTAGACAGCAACAAAAAATTACTTGATAACTTGGCAAATATTGCTTGGAATAATCTCCCACTAAATTATCTAGATACCTGGGTCAATGAGGTTCAAAAGGTCACTGTTCAAGATGTCCAAAGTGCATTTCGCAAGCACATACAGCCCGAAAAAATGGCAACAGTGATCGTTGGAGGTAAATTTGAAACCCGGTGAGGTCAGAATCATTGGGGGCCAATGGAGGCGTACGCCCATCAAAGTTTTGGATATGGAGGGCCTTAGGCCTACGCCGGACCGTGTGAGAGAGACACTCTTTAATTGGCTGGGTCAAGACTTAACGGGGTGGACCTGTGCAGATGTGTTTGCGGGCACTGGTGCTTTGGGTTTTGAGGCTGCGTCAAGAGGGGCGCTCAAGGTCTGGATATTTGAGAACAGTCCGCCACTCATTGAGCCCCTTGAGAAGTTAAAAACCAAATTGAAGGCGCAAAGCGTGCAAATCAAAAGAGGCGAAGGGGTATCACTTCTTAAGACGCTACCCGCAGCCAGCCTAGATCTCATATTCATTGATCCCCCCTTTGATACTCAAACGCTTTACAACTCTTCTTTGACAGTCTCCTCGCATCAATTAGGCCCTAATGGGTTTGTGTACCTTGAGAGTGCTAAAGTGTGGAGCAACGAAATGCTTGAGCCTTACGGTTTATGCGTTACCAAATATATGAAAGCAGGCGCAGTACACGCCCATTTGCTTAGTCACTTACACTTGGATTAATGGGTATAGATGGTTTGCAAAAAAATGATCTTGTGCAGACCATTGCCTATAATCCAAACATCATCCTACTAACAACCAGGAGTTATCAAATGGCCAACGTCATAGCCCTGTATCCAGGGACTTTTGATCCACTTACTCTTGGGCATGAGGACATAGTTCGACGCTCTGCGAAATTAGTGGATACGCTCATCGTCTCAGTAGCAGTAGCTCATCATAAAAAAACTCTTTTCTCTTTAGAGGAGCGGATGGACATGACTCGTGAGACTTTAAAAGATTGTCCAAATGTTAGAGTTGAATCTTTTACGGGTTTAGTGAGTGAGTTTGCAGTTTCTAGAGGTGTCTCAGTGATGATTCGAGGAGTTCGTTCGATGACGGACTTTGATTATGAGTTCCAGTTGGCAGGTATGAACCACAGATTAGCCCCTGGTGTGGATACTATATTTTTGAATACAACTGATGTGTTTCAATGTATTTCAAGTACTTTGGTACGTGAGATTGCGACCTTAGGGGGGGAGGTGGCGCAGTTTGTGTCACCCCACATCCATAAGCAAATACTTGAAAAATTGAAAGCTAAGTAATCCAATCGACTTAAAGGTAAAACGTCCCTATGGCTTTGATGATCACCGATGAATGCATCAACTGCGACGTGTGTGAGCCTGAGTGTCCGAACGATGCAATCTTCTTAGGCGTGCAGATTTATGAGATAAATCCACAAAAATGCACTCAATGTGTAGGGCATTACGATGAGCCCCAGTGCGTTGAGGTGTGTCCAGTGGACTGCATCCCCTTGAACCCAGAGTTTAAGGAGAGCGAGGAGACGCTTTGGCAAAAATACAGGACCCTGATGGCTGCTAAGGACTCAATCAACGAACCCACCAAAGAATCTAATAATTAATCTATTAAGGAATTGACAAATTATTTGTCTGAAATCATCCTTTATTTTGAAGCTTGTTAGAAGTTGTGCCCTCTAGCGTTTCACTCGAACTTAAGTGGCCGTCAGGCTCTGGTGTTTGAAGAGTCCTCTGTGGTTTAGGAGGCTTCGGCCTTGGGGGTTTGCTGGTGTGAATGTGTTGGGTGGCCCGTTCCGTGTCCCCTTGCATGAGGGGGTCATAGGCTTTAAGTGTTCTGTCAATGCACTGGGCTATCAAAATACTTTGATCTGTGCTCGGCTTTTGAAGAACCCATTTAAGCACCTCTGACTTTGCCCCTGGGTGTCCTATCCCCAATCTAAGTCTCCAGTATGCATCTGTACCTAGTTTTTCATGGATATCTCTTAGCCCATTGTGACCCGCATGTGAGCCTGCAAATCTGAGCTTGGCCTCACCTGGCGTAATATCCAGCTCATCATGAGCGATGAGGATCTCGCGTGGCTCAATTTTATAAAACCTAGACAATGCACCAACTGACTGCCCTGATAAATTCATAAAAGTTTGTGGCTTCAGTAACCACAAACTCTCCCCCTTGTAGGATCCTTTTGCAGTGTGTCCGTTGAACTGCTTTTCGCTTTTAAAGTTTAATCCCATTTCTTTTGCAAGAGCATCAACCCACCAAAAACCTGCGTTGTGGCGTGTTGCTTCGTACTCTGGTCCGGGGTTGCCTAAGCCGACAAATAATTTAATCATGGTTCTTTAAAACTCGGGTTTCTTTACCTAGGGATCATGATAGCTTCTTGCGCCAGTTGTGGTTCAATAGTCAAAGAAAAAAGTATAATAAAAAAGCCCACCTTACATTTAGTAGGGCGGGCTTTAAAGATTAGAAAACGACGGTTTGGATTGTTATTAAAGCGAATTAAGAATTCAATCTATTGACAACCCAGACTGTTGATTACTTTTTGGCTTCTTTCGCGGGGGCAGCTGCAGATGCGGCAGCCTCTGCCTTCTCCTCAGCTTGAGCGACCACGGATACGATCACTGGATCGACCTTTCCGCGGGTCACGGCTGTAACGCCTTTAGGCAGCGAAAGGTTGCTCAAATGCAGTGAAACACCTTTCTTCAATTCACTCAGATCCACAGAGATGAACTCTGGTAGGTCAGCTGGCAAGCAACTGATATCGAGTTCGTTGATGACATGGTTGATCAAACACTCATCAACCTTAACTGCAGGTGAGTTCTCAGAGCCTGAGAAATGAAGTGGCACCTTCATGTGCAGTTTTGTTGTAGCTTCAACGCGTTGAAAATCAACGTGCAAGACGATTGGTTTGAAGGGGTGGTACTGAACGTTTCTGAGAAGTACTTTTGATGCTTTACCTTCAATTTCCATCTCTAAAATGGAGGCGTGAAACGCTTCCTTTTTAAGGGCATGCCAAAGAGCATTGTGATCAAGCTCGATTAATTTGGGCTCACCTTCACCACCGTACACGATTCCTGGAGTAATACCAGTATTGCGCAGACGGCGGCTCGCACCCGTTCCCTGCTTGTTGCGCTCAAAAGCGACAAATTTCATATCATTCTCCTAAAGAAGTCCATCGCGACCAATGTGACCTCGGTTTAAAAATTTGCAGGCTTAAATCCAATCAACAAATATGCTTGGATGTGGGCCTACAAGGCTTTTTGCATCAAATCAAAACTGAACTTAAAAAAGTTGATTTTGATCTGAAAACAAACTCATGACAGACTCACCGTTGGCAATTCTTTGAATCGTCTCGGCGATCAAATTTGCAACAGAGATTTGTCGAATTTTTTTGCACTCTAAGGCCATAGGGCTAAGAGGGATGGTATTGGTGACCACGACTTCATCGAGTGCATTACCTTTTGCAATGCGTTCAATTGCGGGACCCGAAAATATCGGATGCGTGCAGTAGGCGTAAACTTTCTTTGCTCCTTTGTCTTTTAAGACTTCAGCAGCTTTTACCAAAGTGCCAGCCGTATCGATCATGTCATCCATGATTACGCAGTTTCTACCGTCAATGTCCCCAATCACGTGCATCACTTCAGAGACGTTTGCTTTTGGGCGTCGTTTGTCGATAATGGCTAAGTCACAATCCATTTGTTTTGCAATCGCTCGGGCTCTAACAACCCCCCCGACGTCGGGTGAGACTACCAACAAATCCTCGTAATTCTTTAGTCTCAGATCGCCCAAAAGAACGGGGGAGGCGTAAATGTTATCAACTGGGATATCAAAAAAGCCTTGAATCTGATCTGCATGCAAATCCATGGTCAAAACTCGTGCAACACCCACAGTTTGCAATAAATCTGCGACAACTTTTGCGGAAATTGGAACACGGCTAGAGCGTGGTCTGCGGTCTTGACGGGCATATCCAAAGTAGGGAATCACTGCGCTGATACGCTCTGCCGATGCTCTTTTTAGAGCGTCAACCATAATCAGCAACTCCATTAAATTTTCGTTTGTAGGAGCACAAGTTGACTGAACCACAAAAACGTCCCTAGCCCTTACGTTTTGATTGATCTCAACGCTGACCTCACCATCGGAGAATCTGCCTACAGAGGCATTACCAAGTGTGGTACCTAAATGAGAAGCAATATCAGCAGCAAGCGAAGGATTCGCGTTGCCAGTGAAGACCATGAAGTCTGTAGAAGGAGTTGACATATTGGGTAATTAATTTATTCGTGATGTCACAGACTTACTATGAATAGAACCTACCGAAACAAGCACTCGAACAGTACTAAATATTTACAACAATAAACACCACAAAAAACCATAAATCAATAAGTCATTAATTGAGTGAGACTTGGTGTTAAACAATTCACTCCAAATAATGGCAGGGGAGGAAGGACTCGAACCCTCGCATGCCGGAATCAAAATCCGGTGCCTTGACCAACTTGGCGACTCCCCTACACGAGAAAACCTGGAATACCAGAGATCCCCGTTATCTGTCGCTGGATGCCCACCCTGCAAACGGATGAACATCCAAATTCTTACATACTTTCAATTGCCAACCATTTTGATGAGGCGTGCTCTCAAGCTTTGAGACCACCTGACCAAAGTCCACTTCAGGAATATTGGCAAAAACCGCACTACCAGATCCGGTCATCCTCGCATTTAATCCAAATCCCTTTAGCCAACTTATGGCTTGCAAGATCTCTGGACACAAACGCTGAGCAACTGGCTGTAGATCATTATGGCCAAAGCCTAATGGTCGGGCAGCAAAGTCAAATATTGTAACAGTTTTAGTATTGCGTTGTAGTCCAGAATCTTGAAATATTTGCTGTGTGGAGACCCCCTGCAAGGGTTTTAAGATGACCCAGTGACGGGAGTCAAGCTTAATAGGTTCTAATTTTTCACCTATTCCCTCTACCCATGCATTAGAACCAAAGAGGAAAAAAGGCACATCCGCACCAAGTGGAACTGCAATTTCTATTAATTTTTGTCGACTTAAGTTTAAATTCCACAATTTATTGAGCGCAAGTAGAGTACTTGCGGCGTTGGACGAGCCCCCCCCTAATCCAGCTTCTTGGGGGAGGTTCTTTTCCAAGAAAATGCGGACGCCGTGCTCGCAACCTGTTGCCTTTTGAAGTGCACGGGCCGCTTTTACGCATAAATCATTTGCGGGAAGCGCATTTTTTTGATGGTTTTCAGATTGAGTGCTTACATCAATGCGCTCAATTTGTTGTTTTGGGAGCAATTCAAAGTCTAGTTTGTCATACCAATCTATCATCATAAAGACAGATTGAAGCAAGTGATATCCGTCCTCTCTCCTTTCATTGATATGTAAAAAGAGGTTCAGTTTAGCGGGTGCTAGGACATCGTTAATACTTTGCATGACATTTCAATGCTGGGGTTGACAAAGATGATTTCAATTTTTTTGAATCCACAAGTGCAAATGGGCTTTTGGGGACGGAAACTCCCGAACGGCTAAGAGTTCAGCGGGTTTTCCGTCCAATTCTGCTGTGTTCCTGATCAAGCTCCAACCTTGGGGAGGATTTGGCGTTGTTGCACTCGCCCATTCAAAGATCATGTTCACAGGTAGAGTCGTACCAAGAAGCTTTTTAGTAAGTGCTTCAAGTGATTCATATTGATATATGTCTTTTTGAGGAATGGTCAAATGGGCAACCCCGACATCCCAAGCCGCAGAAGCTATGGTTGTCCCAAGGCTTGTGTAAAACTGCATGTCCCCTTGGGCTGCGCTTCCTTGTAAATCAAATTCGGCAGAAAAAATTTGTTTAGGATCCGTCTCCAAAGTTAAATTCATTTTCCCGCTCCAAGAGGGTGTGGGCTGATCAGGACTTGGGTGTATGACCAAAGGACGGGGAGTTGAGCAGGCTGTAATAAATGTGATCAAAACCGAGGCAGCTATCAGCCTGAGAAAATTACTCATGAATACAGGTATGCTAATCAAAAAACTCACCATTAAAAGTCACTCTAATTTCAGTGATTTGTCTTGAGTCTTTTAATCGTCTCAAGAAGTACCTCGTTATTTTGATTTTTGCTCAGTCCCTCATCCCAGGTACGAATGGCATCTTCATTTTTCTTTAAAACCCACATGACTTCCCCTAGGTGAGCAGCAATTTCGGGATCGGTTTTAGAGGCGTAAGCACGCTCTAAAATAGCCAAAGCCTCTATGGTGTTGCCAAGTCTGTATTCAACCCAACCTAGACTGTCGGTGATAAATGGGTCTTCAGGAGAGAATTCAAGAGCCTTAACGATCAGTTGTTTAGCCTCCTTCAATTTTATATTTCTGTCAGCAAGAGAAAATCCAAGTGCGTTGTAGGCCTGTGCATAATCTGGGTGTGTTGTGATGATTTTCCTTAAAACCTTCTCCATCTCATCGTATTTTTTGAGCCTCTCAGCAACCATTGAAAACTCATAGGCGACGTCTACATCGCTTGGGTTTGCATTGGAGTATTGGGAGAGAAGTTCATAAGCGCTATTGAAATCTTTAAAGTCCCGAAAAAGCTGAGCTTTACCCAAAACCTTAGCCCTTCTTTCCTCAGGAGTTTTTGAAGGCAGATTTTCAATTAAAGCAATTGCATCTTTCATTTTTCCTTTATTGGCCAACATGCCTGCACGCTGAAACTGAGCTCTCATTAATAGTTGTGGGTCCTCTATCTTTGCAAGCCAACGCTCTGTGAGTTCTTCATTTTTGTTCTTTTGGGCAATTTGAGCAAGCATCAAGTAGGCTTGTCCCATGCTTTGAGAATTGACACTTTCAGGAGATTCCTCCGCAAGCTTTAAGTAAATTTTTAAAGATTGCTCTGATGAGTCATAGCTACCTTGTTCAAGTTGTAAGCCTCCAAGCAACAACCAGGC